>NZ_CAWMPM010000003.1:0-9404 GCF_963869435.1 Nocardia violaceofusca NBRC 14427 | reverse complement strand
TCGGTGGTCCACAGTTGTTCGGCGCTCGACCAGCTCGACTTCACGACCTTGCGGCCGAAGCGGATGTGGCGGGTGACGCCGTATTCCTCGGCGGTCTCGGCGATGTATCGGCGGATGTGCGGTCCGTCGGCGAGCACCTTGGTGCCGATCCAGGGGCGGAAGCCGTAGCCGAAGGTCAGCATGTCGGAGTCCGAGCGGATGCCCGGGTAGCGGAACAGGTCCCAGGTGCCGCCGATCGCGCTGCGCCGTTCGAGGATCGCGTAGCTGCGTCCGGTGTTCTCCCGGCTGAGATGGCAGGCCATCCCGATCCCGGACAGGCCCGCACCGATGATCAACACGTCGACATGCCGCGTCATTGAGGTATCCGTTTCGTCCGAATGTCAGCCCGGACCTCGCCGTCCGGATACCCGAAGGTTACGTGTTATTTCTGGTTACGTCTAGTCGCGGCAGGGTCGGCGGCGCGGTCAGTGCATGGCCGCGCCGAGGATTTCCCCCGCTCCCGCGGTGGCCAGCCCGATCGCGACGACACCGACGGCCACCCGTGACACCGTGGCTCGCGCGACCCCCCGACGGTTCGCCAGATGGATCCAGCAACCGACCGCGATCGCCGTTGCCAGCAAATGCAACCAGATGAGATTTCGCAGCAGCGCCGTCGTCACCCCCGCGCCCGGTGGAGCCTGCGGACCCACATTGTCCAGCTGGGCAGTAAACATGTCGTGAACAGCGTTGACAGTCATCTCGGGCACGCCCTTCCCTAGCCCGTCCGGTTGGGCGCACCGCTGCGGACGCACCCATCCGTGACCCTCTACGGTACCCCTGCGGCAAATTGCTGGCATCTTCGTTTCTCGCACCCCTGCGAGTGGTGGGAGAGCTACGCTGACCCAGGCGCACCCACCGCCGGTGTGGCGGGACGGGCGGCCGATGACGGCGAGGTCATCGGAGCTCGCGGGTGCTGCCGAGTTTCGTGTCCGGGGCAATGAGGGACCGACAGGGAGGAATCGACGACCGTGCGTACGCTCGATACCGGTTTCAACACCCGCAACGGCGGCTTCCGCGAGGTAGTCGTCACCGCGCTGGAGATCACCACCTCCATCGGCGCGGATACCGAAAGTACGTGGCAGGCGCTGCTTTCCGGCGCCAGCGGGATCAAGGTCCTCACCGATGAGGAAATCCTGCGCCAGGATCTACCGAATGCCATCGGCGGCAAACTGATCCACGATCCCACCACCGATCTGGATCGGGTACGCAAGCGCCGCATGTGCTACGTCCAGCAGATGTCGTACGCGATGGGTAACCGGCTGTGGGAGACCGCGGGTGCGCCCGAGGTCGACAAGGACCGCCTCGGCGTGTGCATCGGCACGGGCCTGGGCGGCGCCGACGTCATCGTCGACGCCAACGACACGATGCGCGAGCACGGCTACCGCAAGGTGTCGCCGTTCGCGGTGCCGATGAGTATGCCCAACGGCGTCTCGGGCGTGGTCGGCCTGGAGATCGGCGCGCGCGCGAGCCTGGTGACGCCGGTGTCGGCATGCGCCTCGGGCAACGAGGCGCTGGTGCACGCGTGGCGCTCGATCGTGCTGGGCGAGGCCGACATCGTCGTCGCCGGCGGGGTCGAGGGCTACATCAACCCGATGGCGATCGCCGGATTCACCATGGCGCGCGCGCTCAGTTCCCGCGTCGACGAACCCGAACGGGCGTCGCGGCCGTTCGACCGCGACCGCGACGGTTTCGTCTTCGGTGAGGCGGCCGCGCTGCTGCTGGTCGAATCGGAGGAGCATGCGCTGGCACGCGGGGCGACACCGCTGGCCCGGCTGCTCGGCGCCGGATTGACCGCGGACGGCTATCACATGGTCGCCCCCGATCCGGAGGGCCTGGGGTGTGCCCGGGCGATGCGCCGGGCCATCGAGACCGCGGGCGTGGCCGCCGCCGATGTCGATCACGTCAACGCCCACGCCACGGGCACCTCGATCGGCGATCTGGCCGAGGCCAAGGGCATCGCCGCCGCCATCGGCACCCACCCGGCGGTGTACGCGCCGAAGTCGGCGCTCGGGCATTCGGTGGGCGCGGTGGGCGCGCTGGAGGCCGCGATCTCGGTGCTGACACTGCGTGATCAGGTCATTCCGCCCACGCTCAACCTCGACAATCAGGATCCCGAGATCGACCTCGACATCGTGCGCGACAAACCACGACACACCGATGTGGAGTTCGCGATGAACAACTCGTTCGGATTCGGTGGCCACAACGCGGCGGTGTTGTTCGGCCGGTACTGACCGTGACGGGTTACGGCGTCCGATTCGCCCGATCGCATCGGACTCACAGCAAGTTCCAAGGGTTCGGCCAGGGTGGTCACCGGATCGGCTGAGACGCTCCCGCGGTGACAGTGACGACTGCCGACACCGCCGTGCCCGTATCGCCCGAATCGGCTCGTCCGCCGGATCCGGATCTGCCGCCGCCACGGCGCCGGGACCGGGTCGCGCTCGCGCTGCTGCTGGTCGCCACCGCGGCCGCGTATCTGTGGAACATCACGGTCAACGGGATGGGCAACGGGTTTTACGCGGCGGCGGCCTGGTCGGGGTCGCGCGACTGGAAGGCGCTGCTGTTCGGTTCGCTGGACCCGGCCAACTTCATCACCGTCGACAAACCGCCGGTCTCGCAATGGGTGATGGGGTTGTCGGGGCAGCTGTTCGGCTTCTCCAGCGCCTCGATGCTGATTCCGCAGGCGTTGATGGCGGTGGCGGCGGTCGCGCTGATGTACGGCGCGATCGCCCGCGCCACCGGCAGCCGCGGCGCGGGCCTGCTGGCGGGTCTGCTGCTGGCCCTGACACCGGTGGTGGCGTTGATGTTCCGGTTCAACAATCCGGATGCGGTGATGGTGCTGTTGATGACCGCGGCCTCCTACTGCACCGTGCGCGCGTTGCGGCACGCGAACCCGCGCTGGCTCGTATTGGCCGGTGTCGCATTGGGTTTCGCGTTCCTGGCGAAAATGCTCGAGGGGCTGATGGTGCTGCCCGCGCTGGGTGCGGCGTATCTGATCGCGGCCCCGGCGGGATTGGGCAAACGGATCGTGCATCTGCTGGCCGCGGCGGTGGCGCTGGTGGTCTCGTCGGGGTGGTATGTACTGCTGACGATTCTGTGGCCCGCCGATTCCCGGCCCTATCTGGCGGGTTCCAAGGACGACACGTTCATGGATCTGGTGCTGGGTTACAACGGTTTCGCCCGCTACCTCGGACACAACCACGCCGGACGCAAACCCTTCGAACTGCCCCCCGGCTACGAGTTGCCGCATCTGGGTGGCGGGAGCGGCGGGTTCGGGTCGGGTCCGGACCGGTTGTTCACCGGTGAGATCGGATTCGAGATCTCGTGGCTGTTGCCCGCGGCCGTGCTCGGTTTCGTCGTCGTGCTCGGCACGCGGTGGAAGTCGCCGCGGACCGATATCGTGCGCGGGGCGGCACTGGTTTTCGGGCTGTGGCTGCTGATCGACGGGGTGGCGTTCTCTGCGATGAAGGGCGGCATGCACGCCTACTACACCCTGGCCATCGCGCCCGCGGTGGTCGGCAGTTTCGTCCTGGGACTGGCCGAGGTGTGGCGGTGCCGGGACCGGGCGTGGGGCCGGGCCGGGGCAGCGGGACTCGTTGCGGCCGGCGGCATCTGGGGATTCGTGCTGCTCGACCGGAATCCGGACTGGCAGCCGTGGCTGCGGTGGTCGATCCTCGCGGTGACCGTCGTGGCTGCCGCCGCACTGCTGCTGACGGCGCTACCGGCGGTGTCGCGCCGGGCGCCCGCCCGCGCGGTCGCGGTGGCCGTGGGCGCCGGTGTGCTCGCCGCGACGGCCGGGTCGAGCGCCTACGCGGTGGCGACGCTGCCGCAGTCGCATACCGGCGGCAGCCCGGTCGTCGGGCCGGCACGTCCGCAGCTGCCGCAGGCGCTGAATCCGTTCCGCAGCCAGATCGGCATGCTGATGGGCGGCACCGACACCGATCCGCACCTGGTGGAGATGTTGCGGGCGACGCATACGACGTGGTCGGCGGCCATCGACCGCTCGGGACCGGCGGCCGGGCTCGAACTGGCCAGCCGCACACCGGTGATCGCCATCGGTGGATTCACCTCCGAGGATCCGGTCCCCACCGTGGCGGGATTCCAGGACCTGGTCCGCGACCGCCGGATCACCTACTATCTGGCGCCCGAGATGAAGCTGCCGGACTCGTGGCGAACCCGCGACCGGCACCGAACCCCCGGCGCCACGCCCACCCCGGCGACCGCGCACAACCCGTCGGCCGCACACGCGGATCCGGATATGTGGCATCCGGTCGGCAACACCGATATCTATGCCTGGGTGGCCGCGCATTACACGCCGCAACACCTCGGCGGCCTCGAGGTTTTCGACCTCACCGCACCACCGCACTGATCACGATATGAGGGGCTGATCGCCCGCTCGACACGCCCTTGCACACACCGGAATTCAGCAATCTCACAGCTACGATTGCTGGATGCGAGAGCCGAACCGCCGCCAGGTGCTGGCCACCGGCCTGGCAACAGCAGCCGCACTGCTGCTGCCGGGCCGCGCGGGCGCCGACCCCGTCCGCCGGGCGGCGTCGGCCCTCGCTCCCCTGGGCCCCGACTTCGTGTGGGGGGTGGCCACATCCGGGTTCCAGACCGAAGGCCATGCCCCCGACAGCAACTGGACCCGCTACATCGCGACCGGCGCGGCCGAACCGTATCGGGATTCGGTGCGCTTCCTCGACACCTACGCCGACGACATCGAGCGCGCCGCGCAGCTGGGCGCGAAGAGCTTCCGGATGAGTATCGAATGGGCCCGGGTGCAGCCGCATCCCGACGAATGGGACGACCAGGCGTTCGCCGGCTACGACCGGATCGTCGACGCCGTCTACGCCGCGGGCATGACCCCGATGCTGACCTTGGATCACTGGGTGTATCCGGGCTGGGCGGCCGACCGCGGTGGCTGGCGCAACCAGGGCATGGTCGACGACTGGCTGGCGAATGCGCGGAAAGTGGTGCAGCGCTACGGTTCTCGCGATCCGATCTGGGTCACGATCAACGAACCGGCCGCCTATCTCGGCACCGAGATCCGCATCGGCGCCCTCTCCCACGAGGAGTGGCCGGCGGCGATGGACCGGCTCGCGCAGGCCCACAACCGGATCTACGACGACATCCACGCCACCTATCCGAAGGCGATGGTCACCAGCAACATCGGCTATGTTCCCGGCGCCGACACCGAGGTGAATCAGCCGTATATCGACCAGGTTCGCGACAAACTCGACTTCGTCGGCGTCGACTACTACTTCGGCCCCACCCCGGTCGCGGACGGTTCGCCGTCGACCTCGGCCGGTGCGCCCGCGATGTGGGAGTTGCCGCTGCAGACCGAGGGCGTCTACTACGCACTGCGCCGCTATGCCCGCCAGTTCCCCGGCAAACCGCTGTATGTGGTGGAGAACGGGATGCCGACCGAGGACGGCAAACCCCGCCCGGACGGCTACACCCGCGCCGATCAACTGCGCGACACCGTGTACTGGATCCAGCGCGCCAAGGCCGACGGTATCGATGTGCGTGGCTACAACTACTGGAGCCTCACCGACAACTACGAATGGGGCAGCTACACCCCGCGTTTCGGCCTCTACACCGTCGATGTCACCTCGGATCCGGATCTGGTGCGCCGGCCCACCGACGCGGTCGAGGCGTTCGCGGTGCTCGTCCGCGCGGGCGGGGTGCCCGCCGATTACCGGCCCACCCGCGCCCCCGTCGGGTGTTCTCAGGTCGATCCGCCGGCCAGTTGCGACGAGCCGGTGATGCTGCCCGGCGCGGATCCGGCCGCCACGCCGTCACCGTGATCGCCTGCCGCCGGGTCCGGCAGTCGGTAAGGGGACGGTCGAACCCGGCGGTTGCCACATCAGGCGGGAAGTTGCAGCCCGGCCGCGAGAACCGGCCACGACTGGATCAGCGCGTCGTGCCAGTAGCCCCAGGAATGGGTTCCGGTCGGCGTGAAATCGTAGGTCGCCGGAATGCCGAGACCGTCGAGCTTGGCCTGCAGGTTGTGGCTGCAGTAGTTGACCGCGGCTTCGATCACACCGCCGATGACCAGCTGATTGGCCAGTCCACCCGGTCCGGGCAGCGTGTAGGGCCCGTTGAGGGTGTCCCACTGTCCGGGGAGCCCGGATCCGCTGGAGATGAACAGGTTCAGCCCGCGCAGCTGATCGGCGTGCACGTAGGGATCGTTGGCCGCCCACATCGGATCGTTCTGCGGCCCGTACATGTTCACGGTGTTGCCGCCGCCCCACACGTTGACCGCGAGATTGACCGCGGTGTAGCCGACGGGGTCGCTGATCTGGGCGCACCCGCTGTAGGCGGCCACCGACTTGTACAACCCGGGTTTGGCGATCGGCAGCTGCAGCACCGAGGTGCCGGAGGTGGACAGCCCGGCGATGGCGTTGAGGCCGTTGGTGCCCAGGGCGCCGTCGATGATGGGCGGCAGTTCCTCGGTGAAGAACGTCTTCCACTTGTTGACGCCCAGCTTCGGATCCGGCGCGCGCCAGTCGGTGTAGTAGCTCCAGGCGCCGCCGACGGGCTGGACGACGTTGACGTCCTTGTCGGCGAGGAACTTCAGCGCGTCGGGCGCCTTGTTGTCCCAGGTGGCGCTGTCCTCGCCACCGCCGGCGCCATTGAGCAGATACAGCACGGGACGCGGTGTGGAGGCGTCGGCGGGTCGCTGCACGTTGATCGTGATCGGTTTGTCCATGGCCGCGGAGTACACCTGCAGGGTGACATTGCGGCCGTCGACGACGGAGAAGCCGACGATCTTCGATCCGTCGGCGGACACCGGATGTGCCAGCGGCGCACCGGAATCGACGACCGGATCGCCCGCGGCGGCGGCCGGTCCGGCCGCCATGCTCGCCGATACCGCGGCCAGAACTGCCGCGGCCGCGACCGTCGCGACCCGGGTGCGCCGCCGCACCCGGTATCGCCCCGCCAATCTGCCCGCCCGATTACTGCTCGCCACGTGCACCTCCGAATCCCGTTCGGTCTTGCGCGGTTGCCTGCCTGGGCAGACTAATTCAGCGGCAACCGTTTGGCGATCGGTCCGGCGGGCGCGTCGAGCAGGTCGTCACATTCGCCGCATCACCGACACGACCTTGCCGAGCACGACCGCGCGGTCACCGTCGATGACGTCGTAGGCCGGATTGCGGGGTTCGAGGTAGACGTGACCGTTGCGCCGGCGATACACCTTCACGGTGGCCTCGTCGTCGATCATGGCGGCCACGATGTCACCGGAGTGGGCCTCGTGTTGCTGCCGCACCACCACGATATCGCCGTCGCAGATCGCGGCGTCGATCATCGAATCACCGCGCACCCGCAGCCCGAACACGGTTCCGCGCCCGACCAGTTGCCGCGACAGGGTGAGCTGGTCGTCGGTGTTTTCCTCGGCGAGGATCGGGGTGCCGGCGGCGATATCGCCGACCACCGGCACGGTCACCGAATCCTGTTCGCCGCCACGGCTTTCCGCGGGTGCGAGGAACAGGCGCACATCGATGGGCCGGGAGACACTCGCGCTGCGGCGCAGGAATCCCTTGTCCTCGAGGTCTTTCAGGTGTTTCGACACCGACGAGCCCGATTTCAGTCCGACGGCGGCCGCGATCTCCCGCGACGAGGGCGCATACCCGTTGCGCTGCACCGCATCTCGGATCACGCCGAGGATGCGCCGCTGCCGCTCGGGCAGCCGGGAGGTGTCGAGGTGGTCGTATGCGTCGTCGTATCCGGTCACCGGAGAATCGTAGACGGCCGCCGCGGCGGCGCCTCAGTTCACGCAGGGTATGTCGGATCCGATGCTGGTGGTGACCGGCTTACCGGAGTCGGGACGGTCGTCGGTGGTTGCCGTGGCCGACACCGAGCCGCCGCCGCTGGTGGTCGTGGTGAGCCCGGTCGTGGGGTCGGTGGTGGTCACCGTCGACGCGGAGGAGGAGGTGAGGCTGTCGGGCATGCTGAAATCGCTGCCGATGACGATCTTCACCGTCCCCGGATCGAGGGATTTCGACGCGGCCGTGGGCAGCCCGCCCAGCATGTCGGCGGCCTGGGTGGCGTCGGTGTCGGCGCCGGAGCCGAAGTACACGACCGAACTGGATCCGTCGCTGTAGGTGGCGTTGCCGACGTTGCCCTTGCGGAAGCCCTTGTCCACCAGCGCCGTGGACACCTTGGCCGCCATCCCGCTGGCTCCGCCGGCGTTGACGACGTCGATGGTGCTGGTGGGGGTGGTGGTCGGAGCGCTGGACTGTGGTTCGGCCACCCCGAAGGCGGTGCGCACGGTCTTCTTGATCGCGGCCGGGTCGACGATGTTGACATCCTGGCCGTCGACGGTGTCGTAGGCCTTCACCGGCAGGGTCTGGAATTCGATCGGAATGGATCCGGCGCGGCCGAGGGTCTGGGCGAAGTCGAGCAGGTTCCAGCCCTGGGAGAGCACGATGTCGTTCTGCGCCGCGGTGATCAGGTCCTGCAGTTTGCCGATATTGGTCAGCGTTCCCGAATCCTTGAGCTGTTTGGCGACCGAGGTCAGGAATGCCTGCTGGCGGTGGGTACGGTCCAGGTCGCCGTTGTCGAGGCCGTGGCGCTGGCGCACGAACGACAGCGCGTTGGCGGCGTCGAGATGCTGGCGGCCCGCGGGGAACACCGCACCGGAGTAGTACTCGTCGTCGACGGCGTGGTTGAGACACACGTCGACGCCGCCGAGGATGTTGGCCAGATCGTAGAAGCCGACCAGCGAGATCTCGGCGAATCGATTGATCGGCACCCCGGTGAGCTGTTTGACCGTCTGCACGATCGATTCACGCCCGGCCTCGCGGCCCTGGCGTTCGAGTTCGACCTTGTCCTTGACGCCCTGGTTCTCCAGTTTCTGTTCCACCGAGGCCTTCTTCAGCCCGTAGGCCTCCTTGATCTTGGCGTGGTCGTAGCCGGGGATACCGGAGACCGAGACATAGTCGTCGCGCGGGATGGAGAAGGCGGTGACCTTCTTCAGATCCTTCGGAATGTGAACCAGGATCAGCGAATTGGCGTTGTAGCCGCCTTCGCTGCCGTCACCGGCGTGCAACTGGTCGAGGATGTTCTTGGGCAGGTCGTTGCCGTTCTGGTCCTTGCGGGTGTCCAGGCCGATCAGCAGGATGTTCAGGTCGCCGTCGAGTGCGGCCGCATCGGCCTCGCTGATCGCGTTGGACCGGGTGAAACCCTGATCGACGCTGCGCTCGGTGTAATAGGCCAGGCCGGTGCCGCTGACCACGACCACGGCCGTCACCGCGGCCAGCAGGCGACCACCGACCCGCACGGCCCTACCGCCGCGATTCGGGCGCGGCGGCGGTGCGGTGCGGGCGCGGCGGGTCCGCCGGTTCGGCGGTGGCGCGGCGCCT
>NZ_CAWMPM010000002.1:0-85536 GCF_963869435.1 Nocardia violaceofusca NBRC 14427 | reverse complement strand
CGCGGCGTCGCGGTTCGATGTCGCCGCGTTCGGGCGCGGGTGGCTGCGCGGGGGCGGGGCGACGCCGAGCGCTCGGTTCGGCGGAGGTGGCGTCGGGCTGTTCACGTCGTGGCGGACGTTGCGCGGGGGATGGGGTCGCTCGCCGGGTGCGCTCACTGTCGCGCTGGTCGGCGGGGGTGGCGATGCCGCGACTCCAGGGCGGGGTGCCCGCCCGGACATTGCGCGGATTATGTCGACCGGACCGATCAGACGGCGACTCGTCGTCGGGCCGCGCGTGCCGCGATCGACCGCTGCCGGCGCGGGGATCCACCACCGGGATCGGTTCGGTTTCGTCGTTCATTTCGCCGTTCAGTCTTTCATTCCCGGGTATGGGAAAGCTGAGAATGAGCTTTATCGGGTTGTGACATCCTGCACGATGACGGCCACGAATGCATACCCGCCGCGCGGGCTAGTCCGCTGCGGCAGCGCGGAATCCGAGGATCGCGCACAGGTTGTCGAGGTGGATGTCGAACACCTGCGCGCGGTCGGTGAAGGTCTGCGCGCCGTACATGTCGAAGACGTCGAAGCTGACCGCCCCGAACAGGCCCGTCCACACCGTCAGCGTGCGCACCATCGCCCAGTCCGGCATCTCGAGCCCGAATTCGGCGCGGATGCGTTCGATGTCGGCCACCAGTTCGGCCGGGGCCGCCGGGACGGGCTCGGGGGTCGCGAGTTCGCCCGTGCGGCAAGCGGTTTCGACGATGGTCAGCAGGGACCCGATCACCCGGGTGCCGGGGGCGGTGGTCTCCTGGGCGGGCGCGTCGTAGCCGGGGACGGGGGTGCCGAACAGCAGTCCGTAGCGGGCCGGTTCGGCCAGCGCCCAGTCGCGCACGGCGTGAGCCAGCACCCGCAGCCTGGTGGCGCCGTCGGCCGGGGCGCCGGCCAGGGCGGCGTCGACGGCGTCGGCCAGTTCGGTGTAGCCGTCGACGACGAGCATGGTCAGCAGTTCGTCGCGGCTGCGCACGTAGCGGTACACCGCCGAGGAGACCACGCCGAGATCGCGGGCGACGGCGCGCAGCGACAGCGCCGCGGCGCCGTGCACCGCGAGATGTTCACGGCCGATGCGCACGATTTCGTCCATCGTGCGGGCCCGGGCGCGGGATCGGGGTGTGCTCATGCTCCCAGCCTGCCATATAGAGAGCGGTGCTTACCAGAGTGATCGGCGATCTGGCGATTCCGGTCATACCTGGATCTGCACGCCGACCAGGCGAGACACCATTTAGGGGTACCGAGAGACACACCTAAAATACTCGGTAGTAGCGTTGATATTCGTCACCGGCGACACACACTCACGGAGGCCCGATGAGACACCATGCGCAGCCCGTTCCCGGGGCCGACCGGTTGCGGATGGCCCGCACCCCGCAGGAGCGGCCATGACCGCACACGACACCGATTTCGACGTCCTGATCGTCGGCTCCGGATTCGGCGGCAGCGTCACCGCGCTGCGCCTGGTCGAAAAGGGCTACCGGGTCGGCATTCTCGAGGCAGGTCGCCGCTTCGCCGACGACGAACTGCCCGAAACCAGTTGGGACCTGCGCAAATTCCTGTGGGCGCCCGCGCTGGGCTGTTACGGCATCCAGCGCATCCACCTGCTGCGCGATGTGCTGATCCTCGGCGGCGCGGGCGTGGGCGGCGGCTCGCTCAACTACGCCAACACCCTCTACGTCCCGCCGGAGCCGTTCTTCCAGGACAATCAGTGGCGCGACATCACCGATTGGCGCGCCGAGCTGACCCCCTACTACGAGCAGGCCACCAAAATGCTGGGCGTGGTGCGCAACCCGCACATCACCCCCGCCGACGAGGTGTTCAAACAGGTCGCCGACGACATGGGTGTCGGTGACACCTTCGTGCAGACCCCGGTCGGGGTGTTCTTCGGCGAGCCCGGCAAGACCGTGGCCGACCCGTATTTCGGCGGCGTCGGCCCGCAGCGCACCGGCTGCCTGGAATGCGGCGAATGTATGACCGGTTGCCGCCACGGCGCCAAGAACACCCTGGTGAAGAACTACCTGTATCTGGCCGAGCAGGCCGGAGCGCAGGTGCTGCCGCTGACCACGGCGACCGCGGTGCGGCCGCTGCCCGACGGCAGCTGGCAGGTCGACACCCGCCGCACCGGCGCGAAGATCCGCCGCTCACCGGCCTCCTACACCGCCGGGCACGTCGTCCTCGCCGCCGGCACCCGCGGCACCCAGAAGCTGCTGTTCGACATGCGCGACAAGGGAATTCTGCCCAAGTTGTCGCCGCGGCTGGGCGAGCTGACCCGCACCAACTCCGAATCCATTCTCGGCGCGGCGACCCGGACCGTCGACCCCGGCCGCGACTTCACCCGCGGTGTCGCGATCACCTCCTCCATCCACCCCACCCCCGACACCCACATCGAACCGGTCCGCTACGGCAAGGGATCCAATTCGATGGGGCTGCTGCAGACACTGATGGTCGACGGCGGCGGCCGGATCCCGCGCTGGCTGCGTTTCCTGCTGGAGGTGCTGCGCCATCCGCTGACCCTGCTGCGCATGCTCAGCGTGCGCGACTGGAGCGAGCGCACCGTCATTTCGCTCGTGATGCAGCATCTGGACAACTCCATCACCACCTACACCAAGCGGGGCGTGTTCGGCCGCAAGCTGACCTCCAAACAGGGCCACGGCGAACCGAATCCGACCTGGATCCCGGCCGGTAACGATGTCACCCGGCGTGTGGCGGAAAAGATCGGCGGCACCGCGGGCGGCACCTGGGGCGAGGTGTTCAACATCCCGCTGACCGCCCACTTCCTGGGCGGTGCGGCGATCGGCGCCGACCCCGAACACGGTGTCATCGACCCCTACCATCGCGTCTACGGCTATCCGACGCTCAGCGTCGTCGACGGAGCGGCGGTATCGGCGAACCTGGGTGTGAACCCGTCGCTGACGATCACCGCGCAGGCCGAACGCGCGGCCGCGCTGTGGCCGAACAAGGGCGAAAACGACACCCGCCCTTCGCAGGACAGCCCCTACCAGCGCATTTCCCCGATCGCGCCGCGCCGGCCCGTAGTTCCGGCCTCGGCGCCGGCGGCTTTGGTGTTGCCGATCGTCGAAATCAATCGCGACAGCGCCTGATTCATCCGCGCGCCCTCGATCCGGCCGCCGTGGCGATATCTCGCCACGGCGGCCGGATCAGTTCGCGGAGATGTGCGCGAAACCCATCGGCGAGGTCGGCGGCGGCGCGGACGTGAGCGGTGCCCGGAATTCCTGCAGCGCGGCGAGCACGTCGACGTGCCGCCCGGCATAGCAGCGCACCTGCGGTAGCGCGTGGGCGACCTCGCTGCGTTCCATCGCCTCGGCGTCGATATAGCCGATCGCGTCGAGTTCGATCCGCAACTGGGCCGCGATCCGGGTGATCGCCGCCGATTTGCGACCCCACCCGACCTCGACAGCGGCGAACAGCCCGTGCAGGCCGTGACGTTCCAATTTGTCGGTCGTCCAGGACCATTCGCCACGGCTGGCCACGGCGTGCATCACACCCCGGCCGGTCAGGGTGTGCAGCGCCCGCACCGCGTCCGGGCGTAGCGCACCACTGGTCGAATCGCAGACCACACCGTCCCACATGGTGTTGTCCAGTTCCCAGACAAGACATTTCACTGCCGGTGCTGTCATCTCGCCCCTACGGTCCACTCTCCTCAACACCCACCTCGGCCACGCCCGCGGGCACGGCCGATGGGTACACCGCCACCATCCAGGTACCGATTGTGCCGGACAAGCCCCCGCTTTCCTGGGCCGGTCCCGCGAGAGGTCATAGTAGGGATGCGGGGCCGCGCACACCAGCCCTGGCAAACCACTGGCTCGCGGCGCGGCTCACAGCGTCGGGATCACCAGCGGGACGGCCTCCACCGGATGCCCGGCCTGGATCGGCTCGCCGATCGAGGCCACCCGCCAGATGCCGCCGTCGCGATACACCTTCGCCACCACCATGCCGGTGTGTGGCCCGCCGCCGCGCAGATTGCCCCGCGCCAGCTCGGCGGTCGAGGACCCGTCGATCATGCGCCAGTAGCCGTTTCGGATGCGTTCGAAGGTGTGCCCCGCATACGAGGTGACCACGAAGACCACCGACGTCACCTGCGCCGGCAGCCGGGCCAGGTCCACGGTGATGACCTCGTCGTCGCCCTTACCGTCACCGGTCAGGTTGTCCCCGGAGTGGCGCACCGCACCGTCGCGGGAGGAAAGCTGCTGGTAGAACGCCACATCCACGAGTGTCTGGCCCACGAACAGCAGCGCCGAGGCGTCCAGGTCGATCTCGAGGGCGCGCAGCCCGCGCGGGCCGTGCACCTTCATCGGATCCCACCCGACCCCCATCTTCACCATCGACAGCTCACCCTTGCGGATCTGGTTGAGCGCCACCTCCTGGCCGGGCGCCAGCACCGCCGGGCCGCGATAGGGCAGATCGTCCGTCCCGCCGCCCACCGAGACCCCGTGCGCGGTCACCAGTGCCGCGAAGCCTGCTGGGAATCCGTGCCCGAGCGGGCGCACCTGCCAGGTGCTGCCGACACGGTCCAGATCGGCGACGATCACCGCCGGTTCCTCACCGAGGCCGTCGACGGTGTACTCGTACACCGCATTTCCGCTCGGATCGGCGACGATCAGCTGCGGCGGCGCGTGGTCACCGAAGCGATCCTGCTGATCCTCGAGCGAGGCCACGATCCGCACATGCTCGATTTCCGGTGGGAGCGAACGCAATCCGATCGACAGCTCCGGCCGCCCGGAGGCCAGGCGCACCCCGTGCGCGGCGGGCTGGTTGTAGAAGATCAGATCGGTTTCGTCACGGACCCTGCCGGCCGAATTCAGCAGCAGCGCCGAAACATCGACGGGTTCGCTGTGCCGGACGGATACGACGACCTCGTCGTGGGTCAGACGGTCCACCTGTCCCTTGGTCAACTGAGCGGCCACCCTTCCACTCTACGTCGAGTTCCCGCGGTATTCGGGCAACACGGGCGCGTCCGCCCCGCCGATTCCGGTACGCCCGGGCGTGGCGGGTAGCGTGAGACGCGACGGTGGAGCGCGACGTCGAGAGGGACACGAATGAGGTCGGGGGCGCGACGAGGACCCGGTCGCGGGCCGCGGTGGGTCACGGCGGCCGCGGTGGTCTCGGCCGTACTCGCGGTGGCAGGATGCGGCAGCGACGACTCCGCGATCACCGAATCCGCCGGGCCCGCAACCACCACGGCCACACCGACCACCACGGCCACGCCGACACCCTCCGAGGCGCCGACCGGCCCGAGCGGCGGCGCGCCGACTACCGAACCCACCACCGATCCCTTCGCCGGCAGCCCGCTGATCGATCACACCGAATGGACCGACGATCCCGACGGCCGCCGTCTGCACGTCTACCCGACCGCCGCCGGGCGCGCCGACCAATTCCCCGCCGCCCTGGACCGCGCCTGGTCGGAGGTGCTCGCTGACTCCCCCGACGCCGATTCGCCGGGTATGTACGACCAATTCGAATGTCATTGGGTGTGGGCGCGAATGGTCGCGCCGAACAAGCCGAGCTGGAATCTGGAGCCGTGGCGCCCGGCCGTCGGCTACCAGGCCACCGTCCAGGCGATGTGCAATCCCGGCGGCCCCGATCCGGCCGGTAACTGACCGCGAAACTCTCCCGCTCCGACCACGTTCCGCGCTCCTGGACGATCGACCGGTGAAATGCGTTGTCCGCGATCGGGTTCGAAGGCCTCCGCGGCGATAGGTATCGTGGATATGGTCGCCAGCGTACGAGCCGAAGGGAGCGTCACGTTGCGGTCGCCGACCCCTCGGCCCGCGCACGCCCACCCGGCGAGCGCCCCGGCCTCCGCGCACACTCCCGCGCACACCACCGCCCGGATCCCTTCGCCCCCTGCGGGCGAACCGTCCGGCCGGGCGCACACCGAGACCGCCGCAGCGCGCGACCCGGGAGCCGTGCGCGACCTGTTCCCCGCGCTCACCGGCGACGGGCCCGTCTATCTGGACAGCGCCGCAACCACTCAGAAACCGCTGCCGGTGATCGAGGCGATCGAGGGCTATCACCGCCGCCACACCGCCAATTCCGGACGCGGCACCTATCCGTGGGCGACGACGCTGACCCGCGCGATCGAACAGGTCCGCGCCGATACCGCCCGCTTCCTGCACGCCGAGCCCGACGAGGTGGTGTTCACCTCGGGCGCGACGGCCGGCCTCAACGCGGTCGCGCTCGCCTGGGGGCTGACCACCCTCACCGACGGCGACGAAATCCTCTACAGCCCAAGCGATCACGCCTCCAACGTGTATCCGTGGCTGCAGTTGCGGGCCACGCTGGCCCATTTCGGCCGCCCGGTGCGGCTGGTCCCCTACCGGACCACCGCGCTGGGCGAGGCCGATATCGACGACATCGCCGCCAAACTCGGGCCACGCACCCGGCTGCTGACCGTCAGCCACCTCCACCACGTCTACGGTGCCCGCAACACCCTCGAGGAGTTGCGCGGCCGGCTCGACCCCCGGGTGGCGGTGTGTTTCGACTGCAGCCAGAGCGGCGGGCACATCCCGGTCGACGTGCGGGAGCTGGGCGCGGATTTCGCGGTGTTGTCGGCGCACAAGATGTTCGCCGCGCCCGGCACGGGGGTGCTGTTCTGCCACCGCCGCATCCACGACCAGCTGGGCCCGTTCCTGCCGGGCGGCAACTCCGGTGTGAGCGTGCGGGATTCGGCGCTGCTGCCGGCGCGGATGCCGCATCGCCTGGAGGGCGGAACCCACAACATCCCGGGCATCCTGGCTCTCGGGGAGGCCCTGCGGGTACTCGATTCGATCGGTATCGACACCGTCGAACAGCACAACCGGATGCTGACCCGCCGCCTCGTGGACGGTATGCGCGCACTACCCGGGCTGCGCCTGCTGCCCGGACCCGCACACGCCCGGTGCGATACCGGATACGGCATCGTGTCGTTCACCCTCGACGGCATCACCGCCACCGACCTCGGCTTCGTGCTCTCGGAACTGGGTTTCCTCGTGCGCACCGGCGCGCACTGCGTCCCCTCCGGCACCGCCGCCTCTACCGACGACGCCGAAGTGGTTGCGGCCGAAGCAGATTCGGTACGCGTGAGTACCCATGTCTACACCACGACCGAGGAGATCGACCGGTTCCTCGCTTGCCTCACCACCATCGCCACGGAGGTCCGATGACCACACGCCGCGAATCCGCCGCGCCCGCCGTCTCCACCGTCGATCCCCGCCCGGACTCCGGGGCCACCGTGGACACGGCGGCGGAGGGCAGCGCGTCGGATTACGATCGCCGCACCGCGTCTCGGATCCTCGCCGAACTGGCCCGTCCCGGTCTGTTCACCGCCGCCATACCCACCGCGGCGCGCACCGTCGCGGTCACCCGCACACCGTTGCGGCCCGAACCGGGCAGCCATCTGACGTTGTCGCAGCGGCTGTATCTGGAGTCGTTCATGCGTCCGTGCCGCGCCGATCAGGTCACCAGCGCCACCCATCGGGTGGTGTGGACCGACAGCGACGGCATTCCCAACACCGGCCACGTCCGCGCCGGCGGTCTCGGGCCGATCGTGCCGGTCGCGGTCCGCGAAACCGTGCTCGCCCTGTGGCACAGCCTCGACACCGATACCGCGCTGGCCGAACGGATCGCGGCGCTCGCCCCGCACGACCGCGCGGTTCTGGGCGCGACCACCACCGATCAGGATCCGATCGACGTTCTGCGCGTGGGCATCGAAGCGACCGGCCGGGCATTGGCACAGCACGCACTGCTGGCCGAGTCCACACCGTATCGGACTGCCACCGAATTCGCTTGTGGGCTACGCGATTCCGGCATCTTCGCCGCGGTCGCCACCCGCTGGTACTGGGAGCAGCAGGCCTCCACCTATCGGCGCGGCATGATCGCGGCCGCCTTCGACACCCAGCCCGACGGCACCGTCCGCTACACCGCCGACACGATCGCCACCCTGCGCGCGATGAAGGACGCCACCATCCACGACGCCCACACCGTGATGCGCCGCGCCACGACCGAGGAGGGCCTGTCGGTGGAGGCGGCCATCGCCAGATATCACGATGAACTCGACCTGATCTCACGCCAATACGCGCTGCTGCCGCCGGGAGCGCGCCCGTCGTGCCTGGCGGCGATGCCGCATCGCGTCGACGGCGAACACTACAGTCTGCTGCCCGAGGTGGTCGATCGGTTCGTGGATCTGTTCACCCAGACCGTGTCCGGACTCGACATCATCGAAACACCCGATGCCACCGGCGATCTCGCGGGCACGGCCGGCCATCTGTTCTATGTGCCGGATATGAATTGCAAACACTGTGTGCGCACCATCGGCGGCGTACTGGAATCGATGCAGATCGCGGTGCACGAGATCGATCTGATCAGCAAACGGGTGCGCGCCGAATTCCGCAGCGCCCGCAACCGGCACCGGGCCTTCGAAGCGCTGCGCGACAGCGGTTACAACCCGACCCTCGCGGCCCCGGGCCCGGCCGAATGAGCGCACCGCCCGCGTTACCGGCGCTGCTGCATCCGCTGGTCCGCGCCTATCTCGACTGCCCGCCTGCGCTCACCGCGGCCGTCGCCCGGTTCGGCACGCCGGCGCATCTGCTGTTCCCGCAGGTCTACCTCGACAATCTGCGACAGCTCCGAGCCGTAGCGATGCGGCATCGGCTGCGCCATCGAATCTGCTACGCGCACAAGGTGAACCATTCCCGGGCGCTGCTGGCGACCGCGCACCGTGCCGGCATCGGTGTCGATGTGGCCTCCGCCCAAGAGCTCACCGCGGCCCGCGACGTGGGATTCGCACCTGCCGACATCGAGGTGACCGGGCCGAAGGGCAGGCGGCTGCTGAGCGCACTCGCCGGATCCGGTGTGACGGTGAACGTGGACAATCCGTGGGAGTTGCGCGAGCTGGCGGCTCTGGCCGATCCGTCGGCACCGATCCCGGTGCTGCTGCGGCTGAGCGGATTCCCCGGCCCCGGCGGACAGGTGGCGGTGAGCCGGTTCGGCATCGGCCCCGGCGAGGTAGCCGAACAGCTGACGCTGCTGACCCAGTGCCGGGATCGAATCAGTTTGCGCGGTTTCGCTTTTCATCTCGATTCGGGCGATATCGGTGAACGGGTGCGCGCGATGGAGGCGTGCCTGGGCTGGATCGAACGCGCCTACGCCCACGGCCTCACCCCCACGGTGCTCGACATCGGCGGCGGGTTCCGCCAGGTCTTCACCGCCGACGCCGACCGCTTCGACCATTACACGCTGGCTCTGCGGGAATCGCTGATCGGGCGCGGCGAGCCCATGAGCTGGGCAGGCAATACCTTCGGCTACACCGTCGACGACACCGGCGCCCACGGCATCCCGATCTTCCACAAATACGCCAACACGATGTCGGGGCCGCGGATGCTCGACGACCTGCTCGCCGCACCCCTGGCCGCGCACGGCGGGCAACCGCTGGCGCGGGTACTCGCCGACAACCTGCTGGAACTATGGTGCGAACCGGGCAAGGCGCTGGCCGACCATACCGGAATCACCGTGGCGGGCGTGGAATTCGTCAAACGCACAGTCGACGGCAGCATCGTGGTGACCGTCGACATCGGACGTGACACGATCACGCCCGCCGACCAGGAGGTGATGGTGGATCCGCTGCTGCTGCCCGGACCCGAATCCGCGGACCGCGCCGCCGACGATCCCGGCGGTCCGGTCGGGGTGTACATCGGCGGGCATCTGTGCCTGGAACGCGATCTGATCAGCAATCACAAGGTGTGGTTGCCGCGCCTGCCGCAGCCCGGTGATCTGCTGGTTTTCCCGAATACCGGCGCCTATCACATGGATTTGTCGGCAGCGCGCGCGTCGATGCATCCACTGCCACCGAAGTTGGCCGTCACTTACGGCGACGACGGTTTCCACGTGGTGCCCGACGCCGACTATCGTCCCGGGAGGTCGTGATGCGCTACGACGACATCACCGGCCTGATCGGCGATACACCGCTGCTGCGGCTGGATCCGGCCGTGCACCGGCTGCCCGGGGTGGAACTGTATGCCAAGCTCGAGTTCTACAACCCGTTCGGTTCGGTGAAGGACCGCGTCGCCTGGGGCATGATCCGCGACGAGCTCGACGAGATCACCGCCCGCGGGCAGACCCTCATCGAGGCCTCCAGCGGCAACACCGCCAAGGCGCTGCGGTTGCTGGGCGCCCGCCACGGTGTGGGCCTGCACGCGGTGACCAACCGGATCAAGGTCGACGAGGTGCGCGATCTGCTGCAACTGTTCGGCACGCGCATCGAGGAGTTGCCGGGACTGTCGGAATGCCCGGATCCGACCACCCCCAACGACGTCTACTCGGTGATCGAGACGACGATGGCGAAAAACCCCGGCGCCTACCATCATCCGTCGCAGTACACCAACGAGAAGAACATCGACGCCCACTACCACGGCACCGGGCGCGAGATCCACGACGATCTTGCCGCCGCCGGCATGGGCGCCGACTACCTCATCGGCGGACTCGGCACCACCGGATCCACCCGCGGCACCGCCACCTATCTGCGCAAACATCATCCCGAGCTGCGCACGATCGCGGTGGTGTCGCAACGCGGCGATTTCATTCCCGGTATCCGGTCGGAGACCGAGATGTGGGATGTGGGGTTGTTCCAGCCGGAGTTCTACGACCGGATCGTGACGATCGACGCGGCCCGGGCGATCGAGGCCACCCTCGAATTGGCCACCGGCTACGGCATTCTCGCCGGCCCCACCAGCGGCGCTGGATACGCCGCCGCGCTGGAGGTGTTGCGCGAGCTGCCGCCGCGACCGTCCCCGGTCGTGGCGGTGCTGATCGTGTGCGACCGCATCGAACCGTATCTGTCCTACCTCAAGAAGCGGCGCCCGGACCTGTTCGGCCGCACGAGTTCCGTCGTGCCCGCACCCACCGACGCGGAACTCGACGCCGTCCGCGAACTGTCCCCGGACGAGTTGCGTGAACTCGACGCCACCGGCCGCCCGACGATCGTCGATACCCGCGGTGCGATGGCCTACCGGATCGGGCACATCCCGGGCGCGATCAACATCCGCGACGACCAACTCGACGACATGTTCGCCCACGGCGTGCCGTTCTCCCGCTCGCGCCCACTGGTTTTCGTCTGCCCCGTGGGTGATCTGTCGCGCCGCTTCGCCGCCGCGGCCGCCCGCGCGGGCTACGATGCGGCAAGCCTGGCGGGCGGCATCGTCGCCTGGCGCGACGCCGGGTTCGACCTGGAAAGCGCGGCGCCACCGGCGATCTGAGCATCGGCGTCCGGACGCTGCCCGCACACCGCCTTCCCACCGCCACCGCCCCCGCACGCGCGTGAAGGGGGCGGTGTGCACGGCTACCGTGGTTCGGTATGGCGGTGACGGTGCTGGTACCACACGAGATCGGGGTGGCGGCCCTGGCGCATCTCGACGGTGTGACCGCCTTGCACTATCACCACGGTGTGCTGCCGCCGGGCGCCAAGGCGGCGCGGGTGCTGATTCCCGATTTCCCGGCCCGCGCCGACACGGTCGCGCTCGCCCACCGGCTTCCGGAACTGGGTCTGGTGCAACTGCTCACCTCGGGCGCCGACGGCTGGGTGGGCGCACTGCCCGAGGGGGTGCTGCTGTCGAACGCGCGGGGCGCGCACGGCGACGGGGTGGCCGAATGGATTCTGGGCGCGCTGATCGCATTGTGCCGCGATTTCGCGGTTTTCGCCCGTGCCCGGCAGGAACGCCGCTGGGCCACCCGCCCCACCGGCACCCTGTACGGGAAGAAGGTGCTCATCGTCGGCGCCGGCGATCTCGCCCGCGCCCTGATCCGCGCGCTGGCGCCGTTCCGGACGCAGGTGACGATCGTGGCGAGGACCGCGCGGGCGGGAGTGCACCCGGTCGGTGAGCTGCCCGCACTGCTGCCCGACCACGACATCGTGGTGCTGGCGGTACCGGCGACCCCCCACACCCATGGGCTGGCCGATGCGAGGATGCTGGCCCGCATGCCCGACGGCGCGATTCTGGTGAACGTCTCGCACGGGCCGGTGGTCGACACCGCAGCCCTTGTCGCCGAACTGTATTCGCATCGGCTGCGCGCCGCGCTCGATGTCACCGATCCCGAACCGCTGCCACCGGATCATCCGCTGTGGGGTGCGCCGGGACTGTTTCTCACCCCGCATGTCGCGGGCGCCGGCAGTCACAGCACGAGCCGCGCCTACGCGGTGGCCGCCGCCCAGATCGAGCGGTTCCTCACCGGACGGATACCGGACAACCTGGTGAGCACACGGTAATCGGAGGTCGTAAGTGGTTGCCGCGCATCGGCTTTCATCGCGGGCGCGGCCGGCGGATGTGTTCGGTCATGGCCTCGGCGATCGGCGCCGGCGGGGGCGCGGCCGGCGCGGCCTCGGTGCGGGCGTCGTGGGAGATGCGGATCAGCAGTGCCACGATCACATAGTTGGCCAGCAGCGACGATCCGCCGTAGGACATGAACGGCGTGGTCAGGCCGGTCAGCGGAATCAGCTTGGTCACACCGCCGATCACCACGAACAGCTGCCAGCCCACCGAGAACGCGAGCCCGCCGCCGAGCAGTTTCCCGAACGCGTCACGCGTGGCCAGGGCCGCGGCGAAACCGCGCACGGTGATCACCCCGAACAGCAGGATCACCGCCGTCAGCCCGAACAACCCCAATTCCTCACCGATGGTGGAGATGATGAAGTCGGTTTTGGCGAACGGCACCTCCTGCGGCCGGCCCGCCCCGAGCCCGGTCCCCCACAATCCGCCGGTTCCCAGCCCGAACAATCCCTGCGCGATCTGATAGCCGTTGGTGTAGTAGGTGGCCATCGGATCCTCCCATACCCGCACCCGCACCCGCACGTGCGCGAACAGGTGGTAGGCGACCACGGCGCCGACCGCGAACATCGCCACCCCGATCAGCAGCCACGACGCCCGCCCGGTCGCGATGTACACCATCGCCAGCACCGTGCCGAACACCAGCAGCGAGAAACCCAGATTCTTCTCGTACACCAGCACCAGCACCGATACGAACGTCACCACCAGCAGCGGCCCCAGATCGCGCAGCCGCGGCACCGTGAAACCCAGCACCCGCTGCCCGGCCGCGCCGAACAGGTCCCGGTTGGCGACCAGGAACGCCGCCACGAAGATCAGCAGCAGCACCTTGGCGAATTCGCCGGGCTGAATCGAGAACCCGGAGAACAGGATCCAGCTCTTTCCGCCGTTGACCTCGCTGAAGCGGGCGGGTAGCACCGCCGGGATCAGCAACGCCACCACACCGGCCAGCCCGCACGTGTAGGCGTAGCGGGCGGGCTGCGTATGGTTGCGCACCACCACCAGCACCAGCGCGAACAACGCGATACCCGCTGCGGTCCAGATCAATTGGTGCGCGGCGTCCGACGACGGCGCGGCGACGCCCTTGGCGGCGGCGCTCGCGGCCTCGGCCCGGTCGAGCCGGTCGATCAGCACCAGCCCCAGCCCGTTGAGCAGCACCACGCACGGCAGGATCACCGGATCGGCGTGCGCGGCGAACTGCCGCACCGCCACGTGCGCCAGCAGCGTCAGCGCCGCGAACACCAGCAACGACCACTGCAGCGATCGGCCGTCGTCACCACCGGCGGCCGCGGACATGATCCACGCCGCGATACCCACCACGACCACCGCCGCGATACACAACATCAATTCCGTACGCCACGGCCGCCCGCGCACGATCGGTCCCGACGACATCCCGATCCGCAGCGCATTCATCGTGTCCAGTATGCGGATCACCGCCGCCGCGCGCCGCCCGGCCGTGCCGCGCCCGGACCGGCCGCGGTGCCCGGTTGCGCGAACTACCAGGATCGACTGGCACGATGAACGGGTGCATATCGCGTTCGGGGTTGTGGCCGTGCTCGCCGTGGCGGTCGCGCTGGCGGCGCTGGCCCGCCGCATCGGCATGGCCGAACCACTGCTGCTCACCGTCGCCGGGGTCGTCGCCTCCTACCTGCCGTTCGTCCCGCAGATCGACATCGATCCGGAGTGGGTGCTGCTGGGTCTGCTGCCACCGCTGCTGTACACGGCCTCGATCAGCACCTCGCTACTGGATTTCAAACCGAAGAAGGTGTCGATCACGCTGCTGTCGGTCGGCCTCGTGCTGGCCACCACCTTCGCGGTCGCGGCGGTGGTGTGGCAACTGCTGCCGGTGCCGTTCGCGGCCGCGGTCGCACTCGGCGCGATCGTCGCGCCGCCGGATGCGGTGGCCGCCATCGCGGTGGCCCGCCGGGTCGGGATGCCGCGGCGCATCGTAACTCTGCTCGAGGGCGAATCGTTGTTCAACGACGCCACCGCGCTGGTCGCGTTGCGCACCGCGATCGCCGCGATGGCGGGCAGTTTCAGCGTGTGGCAGGCCGGTGGCGACTTCGTCTACGCGGCCGCCGGTGGCGCGGTCATCGGCATCGCCGCGGCCGCGGTGCTGGTGCTGGTGCGCCGCCGCATCACCGATCCGGTGCTCGACACCGGCATCTCGTTGCTGGCGCCGTTCGCGGCGTATCTGCCCGCCGAGGCCGCCCACGCCTCCGGCGTGATCGCGGTCGTGGTGTGCGGGCTGATCCTCGGCCAGGGCGCCCCGGTGTGGCAGTCGGCGGCCTCCCGCGTGGCCGAACGCACGAACTGGCGCACCATCCAATTCCTGCTGGAGAGCGCGGTCTTCCTGCTGATCGGCCTGCAGGTCCGCCATATCGTCGACGACGCCTGGAACAGCGGACTCGACCACGCCACCATCGTGTTCACCGCGGTCGCCGTGCTGGTCACCGTCATCGTGGTGCGACCGATCTGGGTTTTTCCCGCCACCTACTTCTCCTGGTTCGTCGAAAGCCGTCCTCGCGGCAAGCCCAAACCCACCTGGACCGGTCCGGCGGTGGTGTCGTGGGCCGGGATGCGCGGTGTGGTCACCCTCGCCGCGGCCACCCTGCTGCCCGACGACACCCCGCAGCTGGCGACGCTGAAACTGCTGGCTCTGGTCGTGGTCGGCGGAACGCTTCTGCTGCAAGGTATTTCGCTGCCGGCGCTGGTGCGGGTGCTGCAACTGCGCGGTCCCAGCCGCGCCGAGGACGCGCTGCAGGAGGCCGCGCTGTTGCAGCAGGCCACCACCGCCGGACTCGAGGCACTCGACGAGGCGGTCGCCCCCGAAACCCCGCCCGAGGTGGTGACGAGCCTGCGTGACCGGGTGGCGCGGCGCAGCCACGCGGCGTGGGAACAGCTCGGGCGCGCGGAATCGGTGCGCGTCACTCCCAGCGGCGAATACCGGCGGCTGCGGCTGGTGATGCTGCACGCCGAACGCGAGGCGGTGCTGCGCGCCCGCGACGGCGGCGGGATCGACCACGAGGTCCTCGAACAGGTGATGACCGCGATCGATCTGGAGGAGTCCACGATCGACCGGATCAGCGAGGCCGACGACGACGAGGCCGCGGCTCCCCTGTCCGCCCCGGTCTCCGGCGGCTGCGAGCACCTCGTCGCCGCCCCGCACACCCACACCCCCGACCACCCCGACTGCTGTTCCGAATGCGTCGCCGAGGGACTGACGTGGGTACATCTGCGCATGTGCCTGACCTGCGGGCATATCGCCTGCTGCGATTCCTCGGTCGGCAACCACGCCACCAAGCACTTCCACGCCTCGACGCATCCGGTGATGCGCAGCGTGGAGCCCGGCGAGAAATGGCGCTGGTGTTATGTCGACGAAATCCTGGGCTGAACCCACCCGTTAGGCTCGGGACCGTGCGCACAGGTCAGGACTCCACCGACAACGACACCCGCATCTGGGGTGGTACCACGCTCACCGAGCGCCGCGAGGCGCGCCGGACCGCGTTGCTGGAGGCCGCGTTGGACCTGATCGGCGAGGCCGGGGCGGGCGCGGTCACCATGCGCGCCGTGTGCCGGCGCGCGGGGCTCACCGACCGCTACTTCTACGAAAGTTTCACCGGCCGCGACGATCTACTGGACGCGCTCTACCGGCAGGTCGCCGACGACTTCCGGGAACCGATGACCTCCTTCGCCGCGGCCGCCGATCCCGACCGCGACCGCGAACTGGCCACGGTGCTGGTCGACAAGGTGCTCGCCGATCCCCGCAAATCGCGGCTGTTCCTGGTCGAACCGTATTCGAGCACCGGTTTGGGCCAGACCACGATCGCGGTGATGCCGACGTTCACCCGGCTCATCCAGGATCATCTGTTCACCGATATCGATGATCCGATGCGGCGGCGGATGGCCGCGGTCACCATGGCCTCGGGCAATGCCGGACTGTTCGCGGCCTGGCTCAACGGTTCGCTGCGCGCCGACCGCGATCAGGTGGTGGACCATCTGGTCGCGGTGATCGGGGCGTATCGGTCGATGTATCGCGACTGACTTCCGGCCCCGCGCCGATGAATTCCGGCCGCGGCGCTCGTCTGTCTCCGTGAGAGCCCGTGCAGGAGAGTCGAAGGAGCGACGAGATGGCGACAGTGGTGTGCGGGGCGAGTATGTCGCTCGACGGATATATCGCCGGGCCGGAGGAATCCGGATTCGAGCATCTGTTCGCGTGGTACGAGGCCGGTGACCGCGTCTACCCGAGCACCCATCCGGAGTTGCGGTTCTCGATGACCGAGGTCGACCACGACCATGTCGCGGCCTATCTCGACGCGGTCGGTGTGTTCGTGGTCGGGCGCCGGCTGTTCGACCTCACCGACGGCTGGGGTGGGACCCACCCGTTCGACCGGCCGATAGTCGTTGTCACCCACCGCATTCCGCAGCAGTGGATCGACTCGCATCCCGGGGCGCCGTTCACCTTCGTCAGCGACGGAATCGAGGCCGCGATCGAGCGCGCGGCCGTGATCGCCGGCAGCCGGGCGGTGGGCGTCAACGGTGGCACGATGGCCCGCCAGGCGCTCGAGGCCGGACTGCTCGACGAGATCTGGATCGATCTGGTGCCGGTGCTGCTCGGCGGCGGCACACCGATGTTCGATCATCTCGGCGCCGCACCGCACCTGCTGGAGGATCCGGTTGTCGTGGCGGGCAGCCGGGTCACTCACCTGCGTTACCGGGTGCGCCGCTGAGTTCCGGGGTGCGGCGACGCGTCGGGCTCCTCCTGCGGTGCCGTGCCGGGACGGCCCAGATCGGCCGTGGGCGGCTCACCCAGGCGCGCGGCCATCCCGTCCAGGACGCAGACCAGCCCGAAGTCGAACGCCAGCGCCCGCGCCACTTCCGGATCCTGCGGTAGCGCGTCGCGGTAGTCGGCGCGCAGTTGCGGATAGTCCGCGGCCAGCTGGTCCATCGAGGCGAGCACCGATTGGTGGTCGACCTCGCCGCCGACGGCCTTGCGGTAGGTCAGTTCCGGAATCACCTGTCCCAGAATGAAACTCATCACCAGGGCGGTGGCCAGGTAGACGTCGGTGCCGGCGAATCCGGCCCGCAGGCAGGTGCGGCGCAACCGGTCGGTGAGCGCGAAGGCGTTGGGGCCGACGCTGGGCAGCTGTCCCAGCAGGCTCGCCGCCCACGGATGCGACCGGATGGTGCCGCGCAGACTGTAGGCGAAGGTGGTGAACACCTCCCGCCAGTTCGCGTGGTCGGGATCGGGTGTCTCGACCAGTCCCCACACCTCGTCGAGCGCCAATTCCAGGAGCTCGTCCTTGTTGGCCACGTACCAGTAGAGGCTGGTCGCGCCGGCGTTGAGGCGCGCGCCGAGTTTGCGCATGCTCAGTGCGTCGAGGCCGTCGGCGTCGAGCAATTCCACAGTGGCCGCGACGATCTGATCGCGGGTCAGCCCCGACCTCTTGGGCGGGCGGGCCTGCCGCGTCCACACCGAGCTGAACGGTTTGGTCACGGCACCACTGTAATTGCCTCGCACACTGTTCGAGTTTATCGTACGCTGCTCGAGTGGAATCGAACACTGTACGAGAATCTGCCGAGACGCCCTCGCGCGATCCCCGCCGCTGGTGGATCCTGGGTGTGCTCTGCCTGTCCCTGCTGGTGCTGATGATCGACGGCACCGTCCTCAACCTGGCCATCCCGTCACTGATCCGGGAACTGGGCGCGAGCCCGTCCGACATCCAGTGGATCCTCGACGCCTACGTCCTGGTCTTCGCCGGACTCCTGCTGACCGCCGGCAGCCTGTCCGACCGGTTCGGCCGCCGCCGCATGCTCATCACCGGACTCGCGGTGTTCGGCGCGGCGTCGCTGCTGGCGGTCCTGGCCAGCGAACCGTGGCAGGTGATCGCCGCCCGCGCCGCGATGGGTGTGGGCGGGTCGCTGCTCATGCCCTCGACCCTGTCGATCCTGATGACGACCTTCGAGGAGGACGAACGCCGCAAGGCGATGGCCGGCTGGTCGACGGTGTCGATGGTCGGCATCGTGCTCGGCCCCACCCTGGGCGGCTTTCTGCTGCAGCACTTCTGGTGGGGGTCGGTGTTCCTGCTCAACATCCCCGTCGCGATCGTCGCCATCATCGCCGCGGTGGTGCTGATGCCCGAAACCTACGGACAGCAACGCCCGGTCGACCTGGTCGGCGTGCTGCTGTCGATCGCGGCGCTCACCGCAACCGTCTACGTGATCATCGAACGCGAATGGAACATCCCCGTCATCGCGCTCGCGGTGGTGGCCGCGGCCGGATTCACCTACTGGGAGTACCGCTCGCCGCATCCGATGCTGCCGCTGGCGGTGTTCCGCAATCGCGACTTCACCGGCACCTGCCTGACGCTGCTGCTGATGGTGTTCGGCATGGGCGCGGTGATGCTGATGCTCACCCAGTACCTGCAGTTCGTCCTCGGATACGGCCCGATGAAAGCCGGGCTGGCGCTGCTGCCCTACGCCGTGGCCGCGACGGTGTGCAACGGCCTGGGCGCCACCCTCGGCAAGAAGCTGAGCAACAAGACCCTCATCGTCGCGGGCTTGGCGGTGATGGCCGGGGCGTTCGTCATCCTCGCCAACGCCGACAGCTACGCGTGGGTGCTCACCTCGATGCTGGTGATGGGTGTCGGGGGCGGTTTGGCCGGTCCCGCGGCCTATGCCGCGATCATGAGCGCGATCCCGCTCGAGCACGCCGGTGTGGGCTCGGCGATGAACGACACCATCCAGCAGGTGGGTATGGCGGTCAGCATCGCGGTGCTGGGCAGTGTGCTTGCGGGCGTGTTCACCTCGCACATGCCGGCCGACGTCCCGGCGGCGGCGCGGGAGAACATCGGCAACGCGTTCGCTCTCGGCTTCGGCGAACCGGCGAAGTCGGCGTTCACCACGGCCATGTCATACGGGGCGTGGATCAGCGCCGGTTTCAGTCTCGCGGCCGCGCTGCTGGGGCTGGTGCTGCTGCGCCACCGCGCCGCACAGCCGGCGCCGCAACCCGAACCGGCACAGGCCGGCTGAACCGGTTCACGCCACGGCACGCGGATCGGTCCCCGCAGCACGCGCGGGGACCGATACCGTTGGACGCGAGGCGTTGTCGGGTAGCCACCGGGAGAACCGTTCGACTACCGTCAGCGCGCCCATCCCGGCATATCCGGCCAGCACACTTTCGGCCAGCGTCATATCGTCCTCGGGCAACCCGTAGACCGAGACGAACAGGCCGCGCCGCGACCCCTGCGCGAGTGCCCTGCGGCCCGCGCCCGGCAGCACCGTCTCCTCGACCAACGCCGGACATCCCGAATGCAACACGAGCGCGGCCTGCACCCCGAGCGACAGATCGCGAATTCGCGGGCGATGCCCTGCCGCCACCGCGCCGATCAGCGAGCCCGGTAGCAACTCCGCCCCGTCCAGATACCCCGGCTCGACCGCGCGCCAGCGCTGCACGGGCGGGAAATGATCACAGTCCGGGCGACCCGACCAGCGGCGATACGCCCGCTCCAGCAGCACCTGAGTCGCGTCGCGGCAACCGGATTCGTTCGTGACCACGGCCAGCATCCGCAGTTGCCGGCACCGCAGCCGATCAGGGCGCACCCGTTCGATATCGGCGATACTCATAGCCCACCACCACCGTCGAAGTCGGAGCGCACCGATTCGGTCCGCACGGTCGAGACACGGCCCACGCGTCCGGGCGCCGCAGTGTGGGCCCGCCGCCACGCCGAGACGAACAGGGCGAAACCGCTCGCCACAGCGACGATCACGGCGAGCATCGCCAGCACCAGTGGTGTCGTCGCCGCCGCGTCGGTGCGGCCCGCGCCACTGGCGCGGATCAGCATCGCCGCGAGCAGGGGACCGAGCAGTGCCAGTCCGGCGGCGGTGAGCAGCAGGCCGCCGGTGGTCAACGCTTCCGGGGTCAGTGATGCGCGAACGGTCGTGACGGTTTTCGCACCCACCGACCCGGTTCGCGATCCCAGCAAACTCTTGCGCAACGGCATGACCGCCCCTTTCGTTCACCCGCTCGTCAGTGCATTTGAACTGGGAATTTAAAAGTACAACTCGAATCGCCACGGGTTCATCCAAAGTGATCCAACTGTCACCGGAACGTTGGCAGCAATTCAGCAGCGATCGATGCGGCGCGTCGAACTACGGGCGGTGAAACGCCGCATGCCGCCCGGGCGGCCCCGAAGGACCCGCCCGGACGGCATGCGGTGCGTCCGTGCAGTCGATGCACGATCGCGGTCGTTGGCGGTCAGTGCCCCATCAGCACCGGCGCATCGGCACCTTCCTGGGGCAGTTTCGGTTTGGAGCGCGGCAGGAACGCCGCCGGGATCAGCGTCACCAGAACCAGCACCAGGGCGACGATGTAGGTGTGCGCGTAGGCGGTGGCGGCCTGGTCGAATCCGGCGTCGAGCTGCTCGGGTGGCAGCTTCTGCGCGATGGTCGGATCGAACTGCGATCCGATCGCCGCCTGTGCCAGCGGACGGTTCTCCAGCATGTTGGTCAGCAGCACCGACATGATCGCGGTGCCGATCGAACCGGCCGCCTGGTTGACGATGTTCATCAAGGTCGAACCGCGCGCCACCTGCGCGTGGGTCAGCGTCTGGATCGCGGCGGTCATGGTCGGCATCATCGTGCAGCCCATGCCCAGGCCCATCACGAACAGCGCCACACACATCAACGGCAGCGACGTATCGGCCGACAGCTGGGTGAAGAACACCATGCTGACCGCGATGACGGCCAGACCGCTCATCACCACCTTGCCGGGGCCGATCTTGTCGACCAGCTTGCCGCCGATCGGCATCGTGACCATCGCACCCAAACCCTGTGGCGCGATGAGCAATCCGGTCACCAGCGTCGACTTACCCTGCACCTGCTGCAGATAGCTGGGCAGCAGCAGACCGGAACCGAAGAACGCCACCGCGAAGAACACCGCGGTCAGCACCGCGAAGGTCAGCTGGCGATTGCGGAACAGATGCAGATCGATCAGCGGATGTTCGGTGCGCAGCGCGTGGAAGACGAAACCCACCATCAGCGCCAGGCCGATCGCGGCCGGCACCAGCACCCGCGCCGAGGCCACCGTGTGCTGTTCGGGAATCGAGGACACACCGAACAGGAACAGCGCCAATCCAGGTGAGGCGAGCAGCATCCCGAGGAAGTCGAACGATTCCGAGGGTTCGGGCCGGTCGGAGGGCAGCACCACGACCGCCAGGATCAACGCGATCACCCCGACGGGCAGGTTGATCAGGAAGATCCAGTGCCAGCTGAAACTGCCGATCAGCCAGCCACCGAGAATCGGCCCGAGGATCGGGCCCAGCAGCATCGGCACACCCAGGACCGCCATCACCCGGCCGATCCGCTGCGGTCCGGCCGCGTGGGTCATGATCGTCATACCTAGCGGCATCAGCATGCCGCCGCCGAGGCCCTGCACGACGCGGAACGCGATGAGCGACTCGATGTTCCAGGCCGTGGAGCACAGCACCGAGCCGAGGATGAAGAACGTCAGGGCCAGGATGTAGAGACGTTTGGTGCCGAATCGGTCGGCGGCCCAGCCGGTCAGCGGGATCACGCTGGCCAGGGCCAGGGTGTAGCCGGTCATCGTCCAGGCCGCGATGGCGTAGCTGGTGTCGAATTCGTGCTGGAACGTCGGCAGTGCGACGGTTACGACGGTCACGTCCAGGATCGACATGATCGCGCCGAGCACGACCACACCGGCCACCTTGAACACGGCGGCATCGAGTGAGTCGGACGCGGGATCCGACGTCGCCGCAGGAATATCCGGAGGAGAGGTCACCGCTTCAGCCTGCCAGGTGACCGATCACTTGACCAGACCCGGTTCCCAGGGGAGGTCATATCGAAACCTCCCACTTTTCGCGCCCGATTCGTCCGTTCCTGCCGTTATCTTGCCGCCCCGCGCACACCCTGCGCGCCCGCACTACATTGGTTCCCATCCCGTTCATTCGTTGTCCGGCAAGGAGTTCCCCGCGATAGAAGACCCGGTACTCGGTTCGACCGGTAGGCTCACATCGCCGATCCGGGGCGCAGGCATGCTCGGGGAGGTCCTGGTCGCGATCAGAGGGGGCACCGAGCTGTACATCGCGCGATCCACCGAAGCCTTGGACGCCGGCACCACCGTACTCGTGGTCGCGGTGCATCCCGGCCGGATCGTCGATGTCGTCGAGTGGATCCCGCTGGACTTCGCACCGGGTGGGCAGACAACGAAATAACAAGGGAGACACCAGTGCTGGGCTATCACGTGCCCGATCCCGACGAGGCCATGCTGATCAGCGGCGGCCGCGCCAAGGACAACGCCCCCTTCCGCGTCATCACCGGCCACGGCGCCTGGGTGATGCCGTTCTTCCGCAAGGTCAGCTACCTGTCGCTCGCGATGTTCGAATCCGAGATCCAGGAACGCTGCGTCACCCGTCAGGCCATCCAGCTCGACGTGCGCGCGGTCATCGCCTTCAAAGTCGCCAACGACACCCAGTCGGTGGTCAACGCCGCCCAGCGATTCCTGTCCGAACAGGAACGCGAGATGTCGGTGCTGACCGGGCGCATCTTCTCCGGCCACCTACGCTCCATCGTCGGTTCCATGACCGTCGAGGAGATCATCCGCGAACGCCAGAAACTCGCCGACGAGGTCCTGGTCGCCTCCAAGGTGGAGATGAGCAACATCGGCCTGTGGGTCGACTCGTTCCAGATCCAGTCCATCGACGACGGCGGACTCGGCTACATCGCCGCCCTCGCCGCACCACACAACGCCGCCGTGCAGCGCGACGCTCAGATCGCCCAGGCCGCCGCCGCCCAGCTCGCCGCCGAAGCCGAACAGGAATCGCTGCGCAAACAGGCCGAATATCAACGCCAGACCGCGATTCTGCAGGCCGAATACCAGCGCGACATCGACAAGGCCAAAGCCGAGGCCGGTCAAGCCGGCCCCCTCGCCGAAGCCATCGCCCTGCAGGAAGTGCTCACCGCACAGGCCGAACGCGCTCGTAAGGAAGCACAACTGCGCGAACAGCAATTGCAGGCCGAGGTCGTCAAACCCGCCCAGGCCGAAGCCGAACGCGTACGCGTGCTCGCCCAGGCCGAGGCCGACCGCACCCGCATCCAGGCCGAGGCAGCGGCCTCCAACAACCGAATCGCGTTGGACCAGTTGCTGATCGAACAACTGCCCGAAATCGTCAAACAGGCAGCGCTCGGGCTGTCCAACGCCAATCTGACCGTCCTCAACGGCCCCGACGGCGTCGGCGAATTGGTCAACGGAATGGTCGGGCAGGGATTGACGGTTTTCAACTCCCTGCAAAAGGCTCTTTCCACCGACAACCACTCCGGGGCACCGATAGAGTGACCGCACACGGACGGCAATGAGGAGCAGGTGTAGGTGTCGATCGGGAAATTGGTGTCCTTCGACAGTTCTCGGGGGTTCGGATTCATCCGCCCCGAAGACGGGGGGCCGGACGTATTCGTTCATGTGAACGACATCGGATTGGACGAGGACGAACTGCGGCAGGGGCGAGTATTCGAATTCGAGGTCACCGAGGGTGATCGAGGACCCAAGGCGGTCAACCTGACCGCGGTCGGCGGCGCACCCGCGCCACCACGGCATCGCGGCCGCGGCTCCGGCCAGCTCACCGCCGCCGAACACAAACGGCTGATCACCGAACTGTTGCTCGACGCCAGCCCCGCCCTCACCGCAGGCGAGATCATCACCATCCGCGACCGGCTCGCCGAATTCGCCGACCAGCACGGCTGGCTGGAGAACTGACCGGCACGGGCGAATGTCCCGCGACCGCCGGCGGCGGCTCTCGGCCTACGATCATGACGACGGTGCGGGCGATGAATTTCTCCCGCCCGCACCGTCGGCATGGGTGAGACCGACCCGAGGAGGATCGCGTGGACCTGCCCGTCATGCCGCCGGTGAAACCGATGCTGGCCAAATCCGCCGGCGCCCTGCCCCGTGAGGACACGTTCCTCTACGAGCCCAAATGGGACGGCTTCCGATGCATCGTCTTTCGCGACGGCACCGATATCGAACTCGGTTCCCGCAACGACCGGCCACTCACCCGCTATTTTCCGGAAGTGGCGCGACTGCTCGACGCGGCGCTGCCCCCGCGGTGCGTTCTCGACGGTGAAATCGTCGTCGTCACCGAACACGGCCTCGATTTCGATGTCCTGCAGAATCGCCTGCACCCCGCGGCCTCCCGCGTGAACAAACTCAGCGTCGAAACACCCGCCAGTTTCGTCGCATTCGATCTGCTCGCCCTCGGCGACGACGACCTGACCACCAGGCCCTTCCACGAGCGCCGGCACCTGCTGGAATCGATCCTCGACACCCCGCACGAGGGCATCCACCTCACGCCCATCACCTCCGACCCCGACACCGCCCAAGACTGGTTCACCCGATTCGAGGGCGCCGGCTTCGACGGCGTGATGGTCAAATCCCGCGACCTGCCCTACATGCAGGACAAACGCGTCATGGTCAAGGTCAAACACGAACGCACCGCCGACTGCGTCGTCGCCGGGTTCCGCTGGCACAAGGACGGCGAGGGGGTCGGCTCCCTGCTGCTGGGCCTCTACGACGAGGACGGCAACCTGCACCACGTCGGCGTCGCCAGCAGCTTCACCGCCGCCCGCCGCCGACAACTGGTCGACGAACTGGCGCCACTGCGCGACGGCGCACTCGACAACCACCCCTGGCGCACCTGGGCCGACGCCGCCGCCCAAGCCAAGGCCGAGGGCAAGATGCCCGGCGGCATCAGCCGCTGGACCGGCGGCAAGGACCTGTCCTGGGAACCCCTGCGGCCCGAACTGGTCGCCGAGGTTCGCTACGAGCACCTCATGGCCGGGCGATTACGCCACGGCGGGCGCCTGGTCCGCTTCCGCGACGACCGCACCCCGCAATCGTGCACCTACGCCCAACTCGAAGAGGTCGCGCCCGCCGAACTCGCCGACATCTTCACCGCCGCGAAAGCGCAGGCCCAGCCATGAGCGAAGCCATCGACATCGACACCGACGGCGTGACCGTCCGCATCAGCAACCCCGACAAGATCTACTTCAGCAAACGCGGCGAAACCAAACTCGACCTCGTCCGCTACTACCAGGCCGTTTCCCAACCACTGCTGCGCACCATCGGCAACCGCCCCGTACTGCTCGAACGCTATCCCGACGGCGCCGGCGGCAAATCCTGGTTCCAGAAACGCGTCCCGAAATCGGTCCCCGACTGGCTGCAGACCGTGCAAGTCTCCACACCCAACGGCACCGCCAGCGACGCCCTGGTCGCCGCCGACCTCGCCCACATCCTCTGGGCGGTCAACCTCGGCTGCCTCGGCTTCCACGTCTGGCCCAATCACGTTCCCGCAGGCGGAGTCCCGGCCCGCACCGAAGGCGAGATCGGCGACCTCGACATCAGCGACGAACTGCGCATCGACCTCGACCCCTCCCCCGGCATCGGCTTCGACGACCTGCGCCACGTCGCCGTCCTCACCCGCGAACTGCTCGCCGAACTCGGCATCGACGCCCGCGTCAAAACCTCCGGATCCCGCGGCCTGCACATCTACGCCGTCCTCGAACCCGTCTGGGACGGCTACCAGGTCCGCGCCGCCGCGGTCGCCATGGCCCGCGAACTCGAACGCCGCCACCCCGACCTGATCACCGCCAACTGGTGGAAAGAGGAACGCGGACAACGCGTCTTCATCGACTACAACCAGAACGCACCACACAAGACCGTCTTCGGCGCCTGGTGCGTGCGACCCAAGGTCGGCGCCCAGGTCTCCACCCCCATCGCCTGGGACGCACTCGATGCGATCGTCCCCGACGAACTCACCATCGCCACAGTCCCCGAACGACTCGCCACATCCGGCGACCCCTGGGCCGACCGCACCCCGCAATCGATCCAGCCGCTGCTCGAAATGTCGCGCCGCGACTTCGATTCCGGCCTGCTCGACGCACCCTGGCCACCGAACTACCCGAAAATGCCCAACGAGCCACCGCGCGTCCAGCCCAGCCGCGCCCGCACCGCCGGCTGAGGACTCACACCCGCGCGGGCACCGTCAGCGGGCCTGCTCGATCCGTGGGAAGGTGGTCTCGACCAACGCCATCAGCACATCCGCGAGCAGATGGTGCACCTGCTCACGATTCAAACTGCGGCGCGTAATCCATTCGCGCCCAGCGGTTTTCACCAAACCGCTGTAGGCGCGGACCAGGGCGCGCAACTCGTCGTCGCGCGCCGACCCGGCCAGGCCCACCATCTGCAACAACCGGTCGGCCGCCGCGTCATCGGCCTCGTCCAGGATGCGCTGCACCTCCGGATCGTCCCCGATCCCCTCGTGCCCGGTCACCTTCACCCAGGTACTGCCCAACCCACTGATCGTGTCCAGCAGCCACGACACACTCGCATCCACCCGCTCGCGCGGCGTACCGGTGGGCATCACCATGTAATCGGCGCGCGGCAACGTCACCATCCGCCGCACCACCGCCAGATACAGATCGCGCTTGTTGCCGAAATAGTGATTGATCAGCCCGCGCGCCACCCCGGCGCGCTGCGCGAGTTCGGCGGTCGACACCGCCGCATAGGGGCGTTCGCCGAACATTTCGATGGCGCAGGCCAGAATCTGGGCGCGCCGTTCGTCCGGCTCCAGCCGGCGCCGCCGCGCCGAATCGGCATCGGCCGGCACCGGCTGGGTCGTGGTGTCAGAGTGAGCGGGCAATGAGATCCTTCATCACCTCGTTGGAACCGGCGAGGATACGCAGCACGCGCGCACCGGTGTACAGCTGGGAAATGGGGTACTCCGTCATGTATCCATAACCACCGAACAGTTGCAGACAGCGGTCCACCACAATACCCAACTGGTCGGTAAGCCAGTACTTCGACATCGCAGCGGTGGGAATGTCCAGCTCACCACGCAGATGCTTGCCGATCGCATCGTCGAGGAACGTCCGGCTCACCCGCGCGATCGTCGCACACTCGGCCAGCTCGAACTTCGTGTTCTGCATCGCGAACAGCGGCTTGCCGAAAGCCTCACGACCCTTGGTGTATTCGACGGTCAACTCCACCGCCCGCTCCATCATCGACACCGCCATGATCGCGGTCACCAGCCGCTCCTGCGCCAGCAGCTGCATCATCTGATAGAAGCCCTGCCCCTCGGCCTCACCCAGCAGATTCGACGCCGGCACCCGCAAACCGTCGAAGAACAACTCCGCGGTGTCCTGCGCCTTTCCGCCGATCTTGTTGAGGATCCGGCCGCGCCGGAAACCGGGCGTCTCGTCGCTCACCTCGGCGAAGATCAGCGACACACCCGCCGCACCCTTCGTCGGATCGGTCTTGGCCGCGATGATGATGCCGTCGCACAACCAGCCGTTGGAGATGAAGATCTTCGACCCGGTGATCACGTACTCGTCACCCTCGCGCACCGCGCGGGTCTTGATGTTCTGCAGATCCGACCCCGTCCCCGGCTCGGTCATGCCGATGGACAGCACCATCTCACCACTGGCCGCCTTCGGCAGCACCCGCCGCTTGAGGTCCTCGGTCCCGAAATGATGGATGTAGGGCGCGATGATCGACGAATGCACCGGCATACCCAGTGAGCCGTCGCCGGCATAGGACTGCGCCTCGATCAACGCCGCCTCGTGCGCGAAAGTGCCACCGCCGCCGCCGTATTCGGATGGAATGGCGGCGCACAGCAGACCAAGCTCACCCGCCCGGTTGTACAGTTCGCGGTCCGGATGCCCCTGCGCGACGAACTTCTCCTCGTTCGGCAGGACTTCCTTCTCGAAGAAGGTCTTCGCCAGATCCCGGACGGCCTCGACCTCATCGTCGCTCCACGCGGCGCGCGCCATCGTTACTTCCTTCGTCTCGTACCCAGGACCGGACCGCACCGGCCCTGGGCACCAGCCTGGCGCACTATTGGCGGCATGTCAACAACGCCGTCAGTGTGCCTCCCGCGCGGTATTCACCTCCGCCAGCGTGCTGAAAATCGGAACCTCCGGATCCGCCACGATCCGCTGCCGCCGCAAAAACCCATCGATCAGCGACCACACCAACTCGGTGAGTTCCGCGACGAAATCCGCGCTGGTCCGCCGCGGCGCCGCCGAACCCTCCAGCCACAGATCCGTCGTCGCCACGACCACACCGACGACCGCCCGCGCCAGATAGTCCAACCCGGCCGTCTCGATCGGCACCGCCTCCGCGATCGACCGCGCGAGCTTCGCGAACCGCCGCGCCGCATCGCGGCCCAGATCGAACTGCAACACCGCCCCCACCGCCTCACCACCCGACCGGCTCGCCTGCGCCGTCTGCACCACCGGCGCCTGCATCAGGAAGCGAAAGACATTGGGATGGGCGAGAATTCCGGCGGCATACGCGGTGAACACCCGCCGCAGCGCGGGCCGCGGCGGCTGCAACAGCAACGTCATGTCCTGCCCCGCCGCGGCGAACGCATCGCGCGACATCCGATCGGCGATCTCGGTGTACAGCTCCGCCTTGTCCGCGAACTGCCGATACAGCCGCGGCTTCGTCATCCCCGCCGCCCGGGCGATGTCGTCCATACTCGGCTGCGGGCCGTCCCGATCGATCACGCGGATCGCCGCATCGACGATCTCCGCCCGCGTGACCGTAGGCGCGGCAGCTCGCCGGCCGACCCGAGACACCATGGGCACCTCCCCAGCCGAGCGAACAGTCCCGACCAGGTTAGCGTACCGCCGGTACGAAATCGACGAGCCCGCGTCCGCCAGCGAAAGTCTTGTCACTTAGGGAGATTTCCCACCGAGGCGCGCTCACGAAAGCCGATCGCGTACTGTCGGTACCGTTGACCGTACCGGCAGTACGAGCGGCTCCGTCCCGCGCTCACGAGGTAGACCGATGAACCCAGCCCGCACCCCCGCCCGCCACCGCACCGTCACCGCCCCCGGCGGCGACCTCGCCGTCTACGAATACGGCCATCCGGAGGCCGACACGATCGTCCTCATTCCCGGCATCACCGACACCCACCGCATCTGGAACCGCGTCGCCGCCGGACTCGCCGACAGCTTCCACGTGGTCACCTACGACGTCCGCGGACACGGCCGCTCCAGCGCACCCACCCGCACCCACCGCTACCGCCTGCCCCACCTCGCCGACGACCTGTTCGCCGTCCTCGACGCCGTCAGCCCCCGCACACCCGTCCACCTCGCCGGCCACGGCTGGGGCGCGATCCAGCTCTGGTACGCCCTCGGCGACCCGCGCGCCAACACCCGCATCGCCTCCGCCACCGCCCTGTCGGCACCCCACCTCGACCATCTGGCCCTCGCGCTGCGTGACCTCCGCTGCCCCCGCAGCCCCTGGTGGCGGCTGCCGCGCCTGAGCTGGCTGGTCCTCGGCCGCCGCCTCCTGCACTGGCCCCGCCTGCGCGCCCGCGTCCTCCCCCAGGCCGGCACCTGGCCCACCGACCTGCTCGCCGGCGCCCGGATCGTCTCCGCCAACCTCGTCCACCACCTGCGCCACCCGCGCCCGCAACACACCGCCGTACCGGTCCAGCTCATCCTCGACCGCGCCGACACCGCCGCCCTGCCCAGCCTGCGGACCCACATCCGCCGCGACGTCGACCGCCTCTGGCTGCGCGAACTGCCGGCCGACCCCTGGCTGCCGCTGACCGAGCCGCTGCTGGTCGTGGAAGCCATCGCCAACTTCATCGACGACCAGCACACCGACCACCGGCCCATCCACTACACCCCGCGCTGAGGAGCCCCGGCAGCTTCCACTAGCCGCGATGCGACAATAGGCGGCGGCACACACACCCCGCAGACGAAGGATCATCCGGCAGCACGATGGCTGAGCACACCACGACGACCGCGCCCACCACGTCCCTGCCGGACACCATCGATGCCGAGGAACTGGCGATCTGCCTGCGCGTCCTCGACCAGGCCGCACAGCTCGACGACAAGCACCCCGACTCCGTCGCGGTGCAGCGGGCGGTCGGGCACATGTTCAAGAAACTGAAGCGCCGCCGCCGCGATCAGGCCCGCGCCGCCGTCGCCGAAGCCGACCGGGCGGTGGTCGCCGCGACCGCCACCGGCTCCCCCCACCGCATCGACGACGAGACGGCCGGTATCCCGCTGTCCACCTCCGTCGACGGCGACGCCGCGGGCACCCTGCTGCGCGCACGGCCCTGCTACATCTGCAAACAGCGCTACACCCGCGTCGACCGCTTCTACCACCAGCTGTGCCCCGACTGCGCCGCCCGCAATCACGCCAAACGCGACGCCCGCACCGATCTGTCCGGCCGCCGCGCGCTGCTCACCGGCGGCCGCGCCAAGATCGGCATGTACATCGCCCTGCGGCTGCTGCGCGACGGCGCCCACACCACCGTCACCACCCGCTTCCCCAACGACGCGATCCGCCGCTTCACCGCGCAGCCCGACAGTGCCGAATGGCTGCACCGGTTGCGCATCGTCGGCATCGACCTGCGCGATCCGGCCCAGGTCGTCGCCCTTGCCGACGACGTCGCCGCCCAGGGGCCACTGGACATCATCATCAACAACGCGGCCCAGACCGTCCGGCGCTCGGCCGGCGCCTACGCCGCGCTCGTCGAGGCCGAATCCGCGCCGCTCCCCGCCGGTGAGCTGCCCGACACCATCACCTTCGGCCACACCACCCAGGCCCACCCGAACGCACTGACCGCCTCCCTGCACTCCGCGCCGGTACCGACCACCCTGTCCGCCGCCGAGGTCACCGATCTCGCCCTGGTCGCGGGATCCGCCACCCCCGAACGCATCGCGCGCGGCGTCGCGATCGATGCCGGTGGGCTGGTACCCGATCTCGCCCACACCAACAGCTGGGTACAGACCGTCGCCGAGGTCGACGCCACCGAACTGCTCGAAGTGCAGCTCTGCAACTCGACCGCGCCGTTTCTGCTTATCTCCCGGCTGCGGCCCGCGCTCGCCGCATCACCGGCCCGCCGCAAATACGTCGTCAACGTCTCCGCCATGGAAGGTGTCTTCAGCCGCGGGTACAAGGGTCCCGGCCACCCGCACACCAATATGGCCAAGGCCGCGCTCAACATGCTCACCCGCACCAGCGCCGGCGAGATGTTCGAGACCGACCGCATCCTCATGACCGCCGTCGACACCGGCTGGATCACCGACGAGCGCCCGCACTACACCAAGGTCCGCCTCGCCGAGGAGGGCTTCCACGCTCCCCTCGACCTCGTCGACGGCGCCGCCCGCGTCTACGACCCGATCGTGCGCGGTGAAGACGGCGTCGACCTGTTCGGCTGCTTCCTCAAAGACTACGAGCCGTCCAACTGGTGACGGGCCAGCCGCGTCGCGGCTTTTTTTGAACGGGCGCTTTTGGGTTGATTGATTACATCGCGGAAAGGTGACACATGTCTAGATGCGCATATCTGCGTATCAATATTGAATATTGCCAGCCATGCCCGATATGGCTTCCGATCTCCCAAGGCAATTGAATCTCTCAGTGCGACAACAGGTATCACCGCCGTCTCCTCTCCAGCGGGCCGCTGAACTACTCCCCGTCGCGGACATCGCGCATTGTTTTCTCTGTTCCGGCTGCCGGATGGTGCCCCTCCCCTCCTAATCGCCGGCGCCAACCATGCCCGCCAACAGATTGTTGAATGCGCATATGTGCGTACCAGTATCTTCAAGACGTCGAACGCCGCCCGCGATCGGAAGGCGATGGGAGGCAAAGACGTTCACGCGGGGTACACCGTGGCCGACGACGAAAATTCCGCGCGCGTGGTCGACGATCGCTTTAGTCTGGATTACGTGATGTACCGGCTGCTGGCAGATGCCACCGCGGGTGTGCATTTCCTGTTCATCGCCTACCTCGTCGTCGGCGGGTTCGTCGCGTGGCGGTGGCGGTGGACGATCTGGACCCATATCGCCGCGGTGGCCTGGGGTTTCAGCACGGTCCTCGTCGGCGTCGACTGCCCCTTGACCTATCTGGAGACGTGGGCCAGGGAACGCGGTGGCGAAGCCGGCTTGCCGTCGACCGGCTTCATCGCCCACTACATCACCGGGGTTCTCTATCCGAGCAGCGCCTTGGATCTGGTGCGCGTCCTGGTCGTGGCGCTGGTGGTGGTGTCGTGGATCGGCTTCGTCCGGCTGGGCAGGCGCCGGCGTTACCGATCGCATCACGCGGTCGCCGAATAGCAGCCGCGCCCGCTACTCCCGGCTCATCGCTCGTACCGCACGGACGACGTCGTCACCGGTCAGCTGATCACCGGCGGGAGCGATCAGCCACTGCAGCGCAATACCCTGGAACAGCGCGAAATACAGTTTGGCGACCGCGCGGGCATCGCCGGCCGACAACTCGGGATGCACCTCACGCAGCGGCTCGACGAGCCCCGCGTAGACCTCCTCGGTGGCATGGGAGAAGTACTCCTGGGATTCCGGCGAGCGCGCCACCCGCACTCCGTTCTCGAAGCTGAGAATCAGCTCGTCCGGATGGTTCTGGATGACGTCCATCATGCCGTTCCAGGTGGCCTCCAGCGATTGCGCCAGAGTGCGCCCCTCCCCCGCGTCGCGGATGGCCTCTTCCATCCCCCGGCCGATCTCGTCACCGGTCACCTCCGCGATGGCCTCGGCGACCAATCGATCCTTCGTACCGAAGTGATAGCCGATGGCGGCCAGGCTGACCCCGGCGGCACCGGCGATATCGCGCGCGGTCACCTTGGCGAGACCGCGCTCCAGAATCGCCTTCCTCGCCCCCGCCAACAGATCCTCTCGATTACCCATAAGCCCAGGTTACAACGTATTAGACATTTGTACTAGACAAACGTGCCAGCCATATGGCACATTTGTCTAAGACATTCGGACCAACCGATAGGAACCGCCACCATGAACACCGTCTCCCGCCCCCTGCACATCCTGGTCTCCGGCGGCGGCATCGCCGGCAATGCCGTTGCGCTGCAACTGCTTCGAGCCGGCGTCGCGGTCACCGTCGTCGAGCGTGCCACCGCTGCCCGCCCGGGCGGACAGGCGGTCGATCTGCGTGGCCCCAGCCGCGAAGTGGCCGAGCGCATGGGCCTGATGCCGGGCATCGCCGAGTACCAGCTCGAAGAACTCGGCATCTCCTACATCGACCACAAGGGCCGCAACTACGCGAACATGTCGATGGAACACTTCGAGGGCAAGGGCCCGGTGGCCGAAATCGAGATCACCCGGGGCGACCTGAACCAGGTCCTGCTCGACGCGGTCGCCGCAGCCGGCGGCGAGCTGGACTACCGCTACGGCGACTGGATCGAATCGCTGACCCAGGACGACACCGGCGTGGCGGTCGAGTTCGCCTCGGGACGCAGTGGGCGCTTCGATCTCGTCGTCGGCGCCGACGGCGTGCATTCGGCGACCCGGCGACTGGCCTTCGGCCCGGAGGAGCAGTTCAGCACGTTCCTCGGTGGCTACGCCTCGTTCTTCACGATGCCCACCCCGGAGGGGGTCACGCCCGGCTGGTTCGCCATGCAGCTGGTTCCGTCCGCCGCGGTCGGTGTGCGGCCCGACCGTGATCCCGCCACCGCGAAGGCGATTCTCACCCTGCTCGGCGAGCCCGACCCGGCATTGCGCCGCGATACCGCCGCTCAGCAGCGGCTGATCCACGAGAAGATCGGCTCCCAGCCGCACTGGCACGCACCGACGATCCTGGCGGCCATGACCGAAGCCGACGACTTCTACTTCGACGAACTCGCGCGCATCGACATGCCCACCCTGGCGGCCGGTCGCGTGACCCTGGTCGGCGACGCCGGATACTGCGGCTCCCCGATGACCGGCATGGGCACCGCCATGGCGCTCGTCGGCGCCTACATCCTCGCCGGTGAGCTCGCGGCCGATCCCGGCGATGTGCCGGCGGCGCTGCGCCGTTACGAGGAGAAGGTCACGCCTTTCCTCGACAAGGCGAAGGAACTTCCCGGCGGCGGTATCGAGATGATGCTGTCCCCCAGCGACTTCGGCACATCACTGCGCCGGACCGCCAACCGGATCATGATGTCGAAGCCGATGCGGCCGGTGATGATGAAGCTCTTCTTCGGCAAGACCGACGAGTACGAACTTCCCACGTACGCGGCCTCCACCGCCGTGAGCGGCCGGTAGCAGCGGGTTAGAGCTGGGCCGTCGTGCCCGGCGCCAATCCCTCGGCGAGCCGCAGCTTGGCCGCCACATCCGACAGCAGCTCGATCGAGGAGGCGGACAGTCCGGCCGCGGTGGTGAGCAGCCGCCGCAACGCCGGATCGTCCACCGCCGCCGACACCAGATCGTCCCCGGGGGCCGGATCACCCGGCCCGCCGTCGTTGAACCGGGTCGATTCCACCGCCAGCACCCTGGCCACGGTTTCGACCAGAGCTTGCGACGGGTTGTCCCGGTTGCCCGAGCGCAGCTGGGACAGATAGGTCGCCGATACCGGATGCCCGGCCTGAGTCACGCGAAAAGCCAACGCGCGATTGGTCATCCGGGTACCGTGCACCTGCTCCCACTGCGAGATGACATCGTTGAAACGGTCCGCGAATCTCACCGGCGAAACACCCCCAGGCCGCTGCGAGAAACCGCACGGACCACAACACGAGAAAATGACATGTCGAAACTACCCTCGACCGCATCGTTTCGCGCGCCGACAGGCCGGACGGGGCGAGCCGGCGACGGGCCGTTACTCTCGCACCGTGCGGCAGACGATCATGGTGGACGTAGACACCGGAATCGACGATGCGCTGGCACTGCTGTATCTGCTGGCGGATCCGCAGCTGGAGATCGCCGGAATCGCCTCGACCGGCGGCAATGTGCCCACCGCGCAGGTCGCGGCGAACAATCTGGCTCTGCTGGATCTGTGCCGGGCGCCGGCCATCGAGGTGGCGCTGGGGGCGGCGCAGCCACTGGCGATCGCGCTGCAAACCACCGAGGACACCCACGGCCCGCACGGGATCGGCTACGCCGAATTACCGCCTTCGCCGCGCCCGCTGTCGGATCGTTCGGCGGCGCAGCTGTGGGTCGACACCGTCCGGGCGCATCCCGGCGCGGTCCTGGGCCTGTGCACCGGGCCGTTGACGAATCTGGCCCTGGCGCTGGAGCTGGAACCCCAACTGCCGCACCTACTTCGGCGGCTCGTGATCATGGGTGGCGCGTTCCGGCATCCCGGTAACACCACCCCCACCAACGAGTGGAATGTGCATGTCGACCCGGAGGCCGCCAAAGTGGTCTTCGACGCGTTCTCCTCCACGCCGCAGGATCGGCGACCGATCGTCTGCGCGCTCGACATCACCGAATCGATCGAGATGTTCCCGGAACATCTGCGACGGATCGCCGAACGGGCACACTGCGCCGGCGCCGCGATGCCGGCACCCGGCGATCCGCCCGGCCTCCGGTCCGAGGCCACCAATCCGATCGTGCGATTCCTGATCGACGCGGTCCGGTTCTACTTCGAGTTCCACCAGCACTACGACCAGGGGTACCTGGCACATATGCACGACCCGTTCGCCGCGGCGGTCGCGCTCGAACCGACCCTGGCGGTGCTGCGCCCCGCCACCGTGGATGTCGAGCTGGCCGGCACCCTCACCCGCGGCAGCACGGTCGCCGATTGGGCCGGGATGTGGGGTCGCGCGCCCAACGCCGATATCGCGGTCGGCACCGATCCGGCCGCCTTCTTCGACCGCATGATCGCGCGGATCGGCGATTTCGCGGCGACGCTGTATCCGCCGGTGGCACAGGAGGTTCGGTGACGGTCGACGACGGGGACCGGGCAGCGGTCGCGCGATTTGTGAGCCGGGCGGAGCTGCCCGGAATCATCGACGTGCACACCCATTTCATGCCGGACCGGGTGCTGCGCAAGGTGTGGGCGTATTTCGATTCCGCGGGCCCGCTGATCGGGCGACCGTGGCCGATCGCCTATCGCGACGACGAGCAGGAGCGCCTGGATACGCTGCGCGGCTTCGGGGTGCGGGCGTTCACCTCGCTGGTGTATCCACACAAGCCCGATATGGCGGCGTGGCTGAACGAATGGGCCGCCGACTTCGCGGCCCGCACCCCGGACTGCTTGCACACCGCCACGTTCTATCCCGAACACGGCGCCGGAAGTTATGTGAACGCGGCGGTCGAATCCGGAGCGCGGATCTTCAAATCGCATATCCAGGTCGGCGACTACCATCCGGGCGATCCGTTGCTGACCGAGGTGTGGGGGCTGCTGTCCGAGGCCGGGATTCCGGTGCTGATCCATTGCGGTTCGGGCCCGGCGCCGGGGACTTTCACCGGCCCGGAGCCGATCGCGGCACTGCTGCACCGGTTTCCGCGACTGACCCTGATCGTCGCCCACATGGGTGTCCCGGAATACTCGCCGTTTCTCGACCTCGCCGAGCGCTACGACAACGTGCACCTCGACACCACGATGTCGTTCACCGATTTCATCGAGGAACGAAACCCGTTCCCGCGCACCGAGTACGCCCGCTTGGCGGACCTGGGTGAGCGCATTCTGTTCGGCAGCGACTTCCCGAACATCCCGTACTCCTACGTTCATGCGCTGGAAGCGCTCGAACGGCTCGATCTGGGTGCGGACTGGTTGCGCGCGGTCTGCTACGGCAACGCGGCGCGGCTGTTCCGGGTGAGGTGAGCTGTCCGGGGACGAATACTCGTCGCCCGGACGGCCGCTATTTCTCGTCGAAGGCGCGCAGCAGTTCCTCGGCCGCCAGGGCCGGGGTCAGCGAGCCGTCGCGGATCTGCTTTTCCACCTGCGCGCGAATCGCTTTCACGCCGGGACTGTCTGCCAGCCGGCGCAGCAGCTGATCGTGCACCATGGTCCAGGTCCAGTCGACCTGCTGGCGGCGGCGCTTCTCCGCGAACTCCCCCGCCTCGGTGAGCGCCCGCCGGTGTTCGAGAACCGTATCCCAGAAGGTGTCCAGACCGGTGCCGTTCAGCCCGCTCATGGTGAGAACCGGTGGGCGCCATAGGGATTCGCGCGGATGGATCAGCCGCATCGCGCCCTGCAGTTCGCGCGCGGCCGCCCGCGCCTCCACCTCGTGGCGGCCGTCGGCCTTGTTGACCGCGACCAGGTCGGCCAGCTCCAGCACACCCTTCTTGATGCCCTGCAACTGATCTCCGGTGCGGGCCAGGGTGAGGAAGCAGAACACGTCGACCATATTGGCGACGGTCACCTCGGACTGGCCCACACCCACCGTCTCCACCAGGATCACGTCGTAACCGGCGGCCTCGAGCAGCACGATGGTTTCCCGGGTCGCCTTGGCGACACCGCCCAGTGTGCCCGCGGTCGGCGACGGGCGGATGAACGCCTCGCGCTCGACCGACAGCCGCGCCATGCGGGTCTTGTCGCCCAGAATCGATCCACCGGTGCGGGTCGAGGACGGATCCACCGCCAGCACCGCGACCCGATGTCCCTGGCCGATCAGATACATTCCGAGCGCGTCGATGAACGTCGACTTGCCCACGCCCGGAACGCCGGTGATACCGACGCGATTGGATTCGACGGCGCCACCTTCGGCCGTCAGCTCGAGCAGCAGGCGCTGCGCCGCCTCGCGGTGATCGGCGCGGGTGGATTCGACCAGGGTGATCGCGCGGGCGAGCGCGGCGCGCTGATTGTCGCGGATCGCACCTGCCAGTTCCGCCACATCGATGGTCCGGCGTCGCCCGCCGCCCTGCGACTGCGGTCCGTCCACGCGCAGCGCCGGGGGCAGGCCGCGGGCGGTGGACAGGGCCTGGGTTCCGGGCAACTCCGCGTTGGCGGGCAGCCCGGCCCCGGCGGGCGCATCGCCCGCCGGAGTCCGGTCGGCGTCGCTCATTCCGCCTCGGCTTGTCCGCCGATCTCGTGGCCGAGTTCGGCCGCCAGCTTCTGCAGTAGCCCGATCGCGGCGTCGGCGATCACGGTGCCCGGCGGGAAGATCGCCGCGGCGCCGGCGGCATACAGCTCGTCGAAATCACCGGGCGGAATCACACCGCCGACGATGACCATGATGTCGGGGCGTCCGACATCGGCCAGTGCCTGCCGTAGAGCGGGCACCAGCGTGAGGTGACCGGCCGCCAGCGAGGAGACACCGACGATGTGCACGTCGTTGTCGGCCGCCTGCTGGGCCACCTCTTCCGGGGTCTGGAACAGCGGGCCCACATCGACGTCCATGCCGAGGTCGGCGAAGGCGGTCGCGATCACCTTCTGACCGCGGTCGTGCCCGTCCTGGCCCATCTTGGCGACGAGGATGCGGGGGCGGCGGCCCTCGGCCTCGGCGAATTCCTCGACCAGCTCGATGGCCCTGCTGATGTTGGTCACCTTGCCGGCCTCCTCTCGGTAGACGCCCGACAGTGTGCGGATCTCGGCCTGGTGGCGACCGTACACCTTCTCCAGCGCGTCGGAGATCTCGCCGACGGTGGCCTTGGCGCGGGCGGCGTCGATGGCCAGGGCGAGCAGGTTGTTGCCCATCCCGCCTTCGGAAGATCCTGCGGCCCTGGTCAATTCGGCCAGCGCCCGCTCGACCTCGGCGCTGTCGCGCTCGGCGCGCAGGCGGCGCAATTTCTCGTTCTGCTCGGCGCGCACGCGCGAGTTCTCGACCTTGAGGACCTCGATCTCCTGGTCCTCGGTCACCTGATACTTGTTGACGCCGATCACCGGCTGCGCGCCGGTGTCGATGCGTGCCTGGGTGCGGGCCGCGGCCTCCTCGATGCGCAGCTTCGGGATGCCCTCCGAAATCGCCTGCGCCATACCGCCGTGCGCCTCGACTTCGGCGATGTGGGCCCGGGCCCGCTCGGCGAGCTGGTGGGTCAGCCACTCCACATAGTAGGAGCCGCCCCACGGGTCGATCGGGCGCGTGGTCCCCGACTCCTGCTGCAGCAGCAGCTGGGTGTTGCGGGCGATGCGCGCGGAGAAGTCGGTGGGCAGCGCCAGCGCCTCGTCGAGGGCGTTGGTGTGCAGCGACTGGGTGTGGCCCTGGGTCGCGGCCATCGCCTCGACACAGGTGCGCGCGACGTTGTTGAACACGTCCTGCGCGGTCAGCGACCAGCCCGAGGTCTGCGAGTGGGTGCGCAGCGACAGCGACTTCTGGCTCTTGGGCTCGAACTTCGACACCAGCTCGCTCCACAGCAGCCGGCCCGCGCGCAGCTTGGCGACCTCCATGAAGAAGTTCATGCCGATGGCCCAGAAGAACGACAGCCGCGGCGCGAACTGATCGATCTCCATCCCCGCGTCCAGGCCGGCGCGGATGTATTCGACACCGTCGGCCAGGGTGTAGGCCAGCTCCAGATCGGCGGTGGCTCCGGCTTCCTGGATGTGGTAGCCGGAGATGGAGATCGAGTTGAACTTCGGCATCTTCGCGGAGGTGTAGGCGAAGATGTCGGAGATGATCCGCATCGAGGGCTTGGGCGGATAGATGTAGGTGTTGCGGACCATGAACTCCTTCAGAATGTCGTTCTGAATGGTTCCGGCCAGCTGTTCGGGCTTGACGCCCTGTTCCTCGGCGGCGACGACGTAGAGCGCCAGGATCGGCAGCACCGCGCCGTTCATGGTCATCGACACCGACACCTGGTCCAGCGGAATCTGATCGAACAGTTCCCGCATGTCCAGGATGGAGTCGATGGCGACACCGGCCATACCGACGTCACCGGTGACGCGCGGGTGATCGGAGTCGTAGCCGCGGTGGGTGGCCAGGTCGAAGGCGACCGACAGACCCTTCTGGCCCGCGGCCAGGTTGCGGCGGTAGAAGGCGTTGGAATCGGCGGCGGTGGAGAAACCCGCGTACTGGCGGATGGTCCACGGCTGATTCACGTACATGGTCGGGTACGGGCCGCGCACGAACGGCGCCACGCCGGGCACGCTGTCGAGCGGATAGCCTTCGGCGACAACGGCATCGCGGTCTGCCTTGGTGTACACCGGCGCGACGTCGATACCTTCGGGCGTCGCCCAGACCAGTTGTTCGGGCGCATAGCCGTTGGCGGCGGCCGATTCGGCGACGAACGCCTCGACGTCGCCGCCACCGCTGCGCCCGACCGCCGGTTCACCCAGCGGTACCTCGGCGAAGCTGCCGATCACGTGGTTCACATCTCGAGTAGTCATTACGCTCCCAGCTTCTCCAGCAGGCCGGACAGGGTCGCCACCGCGTCCATGCGGGCCGTGAGGAATCCGTCCGGCCGCTGTGTGCCGCTCACCTCGGCCACCGCCTTCTCCGGTCCGGCCAGCAGTACCGTCGTCACGCCGGCGGCGCGCAACTGCTGCACGGCGGACGCGGCCTCGGTGCCGTAGCGCGCGTCGCTGCCGCACAGCACCGCCATCGTCGCTCCGGATTCCGTTGCGGCCGAGCCGATCGCGGACGTCTCCAGCGCTCCCGGGTTCACCGTTTCGATGCCGCCCGAGGCAAGCACATTCGCGGTGAAGGTCACGCGCACGTTGTGCTCGGCGACCGGGCCCAGCGGCACCAGCAGCGCACGCGGGCGGCGGCCGTGGGCGGCGAGGTAGGCATCCGAACGATTGCGCAGCGCCTCGAAGGCCGCGCCGTAACGCGCCACCGCATTCGTCGCACGCGCGGCCTCGGACAGCGGTTCCTCGGCGAGGTTCGGGAATTCGTTGACACCGGTGACCGCGGTGCGGCGGTGGGCGATATCGGATTCGCGGCGGGTCCGGGTGTCGGCGATGCGCTCGGCCAGCAGGCCGGACTCCAGGGCGGCGAGGTATCCGCCGGCGCGTTCGAGTTCCTGCATGAACGCCCACGCCGCACCGGCCACATCGGCGGTGAGACTCTCCACATGCCAGGAACCCGCGCCCGGGTCCTGCACATGTCCGAGATGCGACTCCTCGAGCAGCAGCAGCTGGGTGTTGCGTGCCATGCGTTCCGAGAACGCTTGCGACACACCGAGTTCCCCGGCCGGCAGGGCCGCGTCGAACGGCAGTACGGTGACCAGGTCCGCGCCGCCCACGCCGGCACCGAAAGCGGCCAGGGTGGTGCGCAGCATGTTCACCCACGGATCGCGCTGGCTCAGCATCGCCTCCGAGGTGACGGCGTGCTGCGGCGCGTTGCCGAAGTCCGGCGCTCCCGCCTCGTGCGCCACCCGCGCCCACAGTCGCCGGGCGGCACGGAATTTCGCGATGGTCTCGAACTGATCGTCGGTCGCCGCCAGCTGGAAACTCACCTGATCCAGCGCGTCGGCGATATCGAGGCCGGCGTCGGTGAGTGCGCGCAGGTAGTCCAGGCCCGCGGCGACGGCCGCGCCGATCTCCTGGGCGTCGGAGGCGCCGGCGTTGTGGAAGACCGTGCCGGACACCGTGATCGCACGGACGGTCTCGGTGCGGCCGGCGGCGGTGCGTGCCAGCTCGACCGCGGCGTCGAGGTCGGTGTCGGCCAGTCCGGCGAAGCGGCTGGTGAGCGGCGCCGCGCCGAGGAAGACGTGGATATCGGAGCGGTCGGCCACCTCGTAGCCGTCGAGCAGGGCCAGCACCTGGGCGGCGGCGGCCGGAGTGTCCGCACCCGCCCGCAGGCTCAGCGGAGCCAGCTCGAACAGCAGACCGCGCAGCGTGTCCGCCAGTCCCGCCACCGGGACGCCGTTCTCGCCCACGCCGAGCCAGACGGAGCTGACGCCGTTCTCCAGGGCGGCGAGGATCTCCTCGTTGACGGCGGCCGGATCCGTTCCGCCGATGCGGGCGCTGACATGCCAGCCGCGGTGCACGTCCCGGGTGCCCTCGTTACCGCGCACGAACGGGAACTGTCCCGGCAGCGGTTGTTCGGGCAGTTCGTCGCGACGGGTGTACAGCGGCGCGACGGTCACTCCGTCGTAATTGGTGACCTCGAGCAGGCGCTCCGGCTCGTCACCGAGTTCGGATGCCTCGACCTTGCGGGATTTGGCCAGTACTCCGGCCACGCCCTTGCGCCATGCGGCGTATCCGGGCACGGTGTCCGCACCCGGATCTGAACCAATCGGCATCGCTGCTGTACCTCTTCCACTCGACTCCGATACTTCACTCGTACCGGATACCTACGCTGGGACCCAACTCTTCGCAGCGCCTTCGCAACCGCCTGTGTGACCCCTTCACAGTGCGACGGGCGTGCGATATCGGCAGGTCGACGACCAGTTCGGTTAACGATCATTCATCAACCTTCATTCGATGCTAGCCCGGTGTTCGCATACTCTTCGCACAGCCTCGCCATACCGACCGGTAACCTGTCGCGGTGCCGAGGACGACGGATGTGGCGTTGCGACTACTGCGCAATCGACGGGTCGTGATGCTGGTGATCCTCGCAACCGCCCTGGTCGCGGTCGCCCTGCTGGCCCCGCATCCGGCCCCGCAACAGATTCGGGACTGGGCCGATTCGGTCGGCCCGGTCTTTCCGCTGCTGTTCTTTCTCGTCCACGCGCTCGTGACGGTGGCGCCGTTTCCGCGCACCGTGTTCACACTGAGCGCCGGACTGTTGTTCGGGCCGATTCTCGGCATCACCCTCGCGGTCGCCGCGACGACGGTCAGCGCCGTGCTGGCTCTGCTGCTGGTCCGGGCGCTGGATCGGGATCAGGTCGCCGCGCGGTTGACCCATCCGGCGGTGCGGGCGGTGGATCGGCGGCTGGCCCGGCGCGGCTGGCTCGCGGTCGGCTCGCTGCGATTGATCGCACCGGTGCCGTTCTCGGTGATCAATTACTGCGCCGGACTGTCCTCGGTGCGGATGATGCCCTATCTGCTGGCCACCTTCGTGGGCATCATTCCCGGCACCATCGGCGTCGTCGTCCTCGGCGACGCGCTGACCGGCCGGACGAACCCGGGTCTGCTGGTGCTGTCGGGGGCGTGCATCACCATCGGCGTGATCGGGCTGATCGTCGACGCCCGCTGGGGCGCAGAGCAATTCGCGGCCGTCGCCACCGAGGCGGCCGAGGAGCCGGCGCCGCACTGACCCCGACACCGCCGCGGCCGCTCAGCGCGCGCGCAGTGCCAGACCGGCCGGAACCGCCTCGAAGGCCTCGCGCACTCTGTCGGTCAGCGCGTCCCGGCCGCCGCGGCCGTCGGCGCGGACCCATTCCCGACCGGCCACGCTCCACGCCGAGGTCACCAGTTCGGCCAGGATGTGCAGTCGCAGATCGTCCGCGGGCAGTTCCAGGCGGTCGGCGAGGATCGTGACCGCATCGGCCTTCACGCCGTGGCGGTGGTACTCGACGTAGGCCAGTAGCGCCGGTGTGGTGCGGATGAGCCGGCGCGTCGCGACATATCGGCGATCCCACTCCGGTTCCAGATCGGCGACGGCCGCGGTCAGCGTCTCTCGCATCCCGTCCAGCACCACTCCGGTCAGCGGACGCTCCGCCAGCGCCGCGAGATATGCGGACCACAATTCGGCCTCCGCCTCGATGGCGGCCGCCTCCTTGGCCGGATAGGTGCGGAAGAAGGTGCTGCGCGACACCTCGGCCTCGTCCACGAGTTCGTCGAGTGTCGTCGCGTCGAATCCGCGTTCGGTGAACAGCCGCAGGGCGGCGTCGGCCAGTGCGCGGCGGGTACGCAGCCGTTTGCGCTCGCGCAGCGGCAGCGTGCGGTCGGATACGGGATCGGGCATGCCCGAGATGCTATCCGAACCCGGTTCCCAGGCACGTAAGAAATTGAGAATCGAATGATACTTGCGCTCGTATGGAACTCAGTGTCAGAATTGGCGCATCGTCTCGTAGTCAGGAGTCCGCCATGTCCCCCGTCACCCTCGATCCGTCGGTCATCGGCCAGGCCGAAAAGCATCACAACGCGCTTCTGCATCGAGTCCTCGCCGGTACCGGCGTCGACGAGGCGCAGTGGATCACTCTCAGCCAGGCCGCGGCAGCAGGCGGCACCGTCGACCGGGAGCGGCATATCGCCACTCTCGCGGCGAAGACGACCTGGGCGCCCACCGTTGTCGCGACCGCCGCGACGCGGCTCACCGAGCGTGATCTGATGCGCGAGGCGCCGGACGGTGAACTCATGGTCACCGAGTCGGGTGCTCGCCTCGTCGCGGACATCCGCTCCCGTACGAGCGCGGTGCTCGGCCGCGTCTACGGTTCGGTCCCGGCGGCCGACCTCGCGGTCGCCGGGCAGGTTCTCAGCATGATCACCGCCGGTCTGTCCCGCGAATTGGAAAGCTGACGATGATCACACCCGCCGCGTGGGAACAGAATTCCTGCGCGGCGCGCATCGTCGCCGGTACCGGAACGAGATAAAGCTCGTCCTCGCTCGGTAATGATGGGCGGCCGGGAGTATCGACGGCCGTAATAGGGCGGCCCGAACAGTGATCGGCTCTCGCTGCGCACAATCATTGTGTCGCGTCCCCGTCCGGACCAGAGTGCCTGTATCACTTTCGGTCCCGGCAGGAGGATGTATGGCCGCCACCGATGAACCGCGTTCGGGCGCTCGCGCCGTCGATCGTGCGATCGCGGTCCTGAACTGCTTCGACGGCGACGACCCCGAGCTGTCGGTCAGCGAACTGGCACAGCAGACGGGTCTGCCCGTCAGCACCACGCACCGACTGCTGCAGGCCCTCGTCCGCGGGCGACTGCTGGAACAGGACCATGCCAACGACCGCTACCGCATCGGGCACGGGCTCGCGTCGCTGGCGCGGCCGGCGCTGACGCGACTCGGCCTCGATTCGGCAGCGCCGCACCTCTACGCGCTGGCGGCGAATATCCGCATCTCGGTCAGTCTCAGCGTGCCCGACTCGCGCGACGCGCTGACCGTCTTCCAGGCGCGGCCCCCGGTCTCGTTCTGCCCCAACCAGATTCCACGGCCACGGCGCCCGTTGCGATCCAGCGCCGCCGGGCACGCGCTGCTGGCGTTCTCCCCCGGCGACCGCCTGATCGAGACCTACGCCGGCCGCCACGAATCCGATCCGCCGGCGTCGGCCGATCTCGACCGGGTGCGCCGCGCCGGATTCGCGGTCGAGGTGATCGACAGCGACGATCCGATCCGTTCGGTCGCGGTGCCGATCGTCGGCCGTGGCCGGCAGGTACGCGGCGCGCTCTGTGTGCAGGCCCGGTCCGCACGCCTCGACGCCGACCTGATGCGCTCGATTCTGCCCCCGATGCGCCATATCGCGAACCGGATCGGCCCGCTGCTGCACGCCGAACCCGACGCCGCGGACACATCCTCGTAAGCCCTTCGCGCGCCCCGCATTTCGGCTGCGGAATTATCCTCACGCTGATTTCCACACTGTGAAAACACCGTTGCTCACCAGCACGGACAGCCGCACCATGTGATCAACGCAGGTTGCTGTGATCCGCATCGCCGGTCCGAGCACTTTCCGAGAAGGCATCCGATGAACGTCTCCCGACTCTTGACGCGCCGCCGTACGGTGGATCTCATGCGCGTCCCGCACGGGATCTGTCGCGCCTGAGCCCGGGCGCCATTGCCGTCGCCGAAAGTCCCGCCAGGCAATTCGTTTCGCCGATCTACCGGTCGCCGCCCCCGATGTGCGCGTGGCCGCAGACGCATCCAGTGAAAGAACCGATCATGTCGTTCAGACGACCCCGGGTGGTGCGCGCCCTCGCCGCCGTCCTCGCCCTGCCCGTACTCGCCGCGCTCGCCGCGGGCTGCTCGAGTTCCGGCGCCGGTACCACCGCCGACGGTAAGACCATCCTTCGCTACCAGGGCCAGGCCGGCTCCGTCACGCCCTACGAACTGGCCGCCGACCTCGGCTACTTCTCCAAGATCGAGCTGAAGTGGGAGGGCGACACCACCAGCGGCCCGGCCAATATTCAGGCCGCCACCACCAAGCAGATCGAATTCGGCAGCGCGTTCAACGGCGCGGTCGTCAAGCTCATCGCCGGCGGCGCACCGGTCACCTCGGTGCTCAGCTCCTACGGCGCCGACGGGCAGAGTTTCACCGGCTACTACGTCCGCGACGATTCGGGCATCAAGACCGCCAAGGACCTGATCGGGAAGAAGGTCGGCGTCAACACTCTCGGCGCCCATCACGAATTCATCACCCGGCAGTGGTTGCACGATCAGGGTCTGACCGACGACGAGATCAAACAGGTGCAGCTCGTGGTCCTTCCCCCGGTCAATACCGAGGACGCGCTGCGCAAGGGGCAGATCGACGTGGCGGCGCTGGGAGGCCCGCTGCAGGACATCGCGCTCGCGCACGGCGCCATCCACCCGCTCTACACCGACAAGGGCCTGTTCGGCGAATTCGACTACGGCACCTACGTTTTCCGCAACGACTACATCGCCGATCATCAGGACGCGGTGGCCGACTTCGTCCAGGGCACGGCCCGCGCGACCCGCTGGCTGCAGATCACTCCGCACGATCAGGCGGTGGCGCGACTGGCCGACATCATCCACAAGCGCGGCCGCAACGAGAACACCAAACTGCTCGACTCCTACAAGTCGTCCGGCATTCCGGTGCCCGGCGCGGTGATCCAGGAGCGAGAGCTGCAGATCTGGATCGACTGGCTGGTCCGCAACGGTGAGCTGCCGGCCGGGAAGTTCGCGGCCAAGGATCTCTACACCAACAAGTTCAACCCCTACGCCAACGGCAAGTATCCCGCCGAGAGCGGGCCGACCGGAGAGGTGGTGGCCGCCAAATGAGCGTCACGGCAATCAAACTCGCGCTCGACGGGGTACGCAAGGAGTTTCCCGCGCGCGGCGCCGGAACTCCGTTCACCGCCCTGGAGAACATCACCGTGGACGTGCGCGACGGTGAATTCCTCGTGCTGGTCGGGCCCAGCGGTTCGGGTAAGTCGACCCTGCTGGACCTGCTGGGCGGGCTGACCCGGCCGACCCACGGCCAGATCCTGCTCGACGGCCGGCCGGTCACCGGCCCCGGACTCGACCGGGGGATCGTTTTCCAGCAGTACGCGCTGCTGCCGTGGCGCACCGCGCGCGGCAATATCGAATTCGGCTTGGAGGCCAAGCGCATCCGCCGGCGCGAGCGCCGCCGGATCGCCGACGAGTACCTGGAGCTGGTCGGCCTGACCGGCTTCGGCGACCGTTACCCGCACGAGTTGTCCGGCGGCATGAAACAGCGTGTGGCCATCGCGCGCAGCCTCGCCTTCGATCCCGAGGTGCTGCTGATGGACGAGCCGTTCGCCGCGCTCGACGCCCAGACCCGCGAATCGCTGCAGGACGAGCTGCTGCGCATCTGGCGCACCACCGGCAAGACCATCCTGTTCATCACCCACGACATCAACGAAGCCGTCTATCTGGGACAGCGGGTGGCCGTGCTCACCTCGCGGCCGGGACGGGTCAAGGCGGTGGTCGATATCGATCTCGACCGCGACACCGACCCGGACGCCGACATCCGCTCCAGCGAACACTTCAGCGAAGTCCGGCATCGGATCTGGTCGCTGCTGCACGACGAGGTGGCCCGCGCACAGGGTCTCGAGCAGGCCGACCTCGCGGCCACCGACAGGAGGTAACACCATGTCCACCACATTGCCCGCCACCGCCGAACCCGTGCTGGTGTCGAAGAAATCCTCCGTCTCGACTGTGAGTGCGGCCGAGGCTCCCGCTCGCTCCACCGCCGGCACAGGGCGGCAGCTGGCCGCCCTGGCCGGTCGCTGGGGCTGGCGGCTGTTCAAGCCCGTCCTGGTCATCGGCCTGTTCCTGGCCTTCTGGGAGCTCGCGCCCCGCTTCGGCCTGGTCGATCAGATCTTTCTGCCGCCGTTCTCCACCGTCGTGCAGCGCGGAGATGAGCTGATCCGCAACGGCCAGCTCTGGGACAACACCTCCGCCAGTCTGGGCCGATCCCTGGTCGGCTTCGCGATCGCGGTGGCGTGCGCCGTTCCGGCCGGCGTCGCCATCGCGTGGTACAAGCCGGTGGCCGACTTCGTGAACCCCCTGCTCGAGCTGTTCCGCAACACCGCGGCGCTGGCGCTGCTGCCGGTGTTCATCCTGATCCTCGGCATCGGCGAGACCTCCAAGGTCGCGATCGTGGTCTACGCGGGCTTCTTCCCGATCCTGCTGAACACCATCAGCGGTGTTCGATCGGTCGACCCGCTGTTGATCAAATCGGCTGTGTCACTGGGCTTCTCGCCGCTGCGGCTGTTCCAGAAGGTCATCCTGCCCGCCGCGGTCCCGACCATCTTCACCGGCATCCGGATGGCGGCCTCGGCCTCGATCCTGGTCCTGATCGCCACCGAGATGTCCGGTGCGCGAGCGGGACTCGGCTATCTCATCACCGCCGCACAGCAGAATTTCCAGATCCCCGACATGTATGTCGGGATCGTCGCCATCGCGATCGTCGGCCTGGTCTACAACGCCGTACTCGTCGCGATCGAACGCCGCCTCACCCGCTGGCGCCCGCAAACCGATCGCTGAAGCACTACACCGAAGGGACGACGACGCTCGATGTCGCCATCACCGAAAACCTTTCATCTCAACGCCTTTCTGATGGGCGTCGGTCATCACGAGGCGGCCTGGCGCCATCCGCGCACCGAGGAACGGCGCGTGCTCGACGTGAAGCATTTCCAGGAATTGGGCCGCATCGCCGAGCGCGGCAAACTGGATTCGGTCTTCTTCGCCGACGGTCTGGCGGTGGGCCCGCGCATTCAGCGCAATACGCTCGCGGTGTTCGAACCGGTGACATTGCTGTCGGCCATCGCCGCGGCGACCGAACATATCGGTCTCATCGCGACGGCCTCGACGACCTATAACGAACCGTTCAATCTGGCCCGCAAATTCGCCTCGCTCGACCACATCAGCGGCGGTCGTGCCGGATGGAACATCGTCACGTCCGGCAGCGTCGACGAGGCCTACAATTTCGGCTACGACGCCATTCCCGAACATGCTCGGCGATATGAGCGCGCCACCGAATTCGTCGATGTCGCTTTGCAGTTGTGGGACAGCTGGGAGTCCTCGGCCATCGTGCTCGACCCCGAGGCCGGTGTCTTCGCCGACCCGGACAAGGTGTACACCATCGACTACGACAGCGACCGGTTCCGGGTGCGCGGCCCGTTGAACTCCCCGCGCGGACCGCAGGGCCGGCCACTGCTGGTGCAGGCCGGATCCTCCGAGAGCGGAAAGGAATTCGCCGCCCGCTACGCCGAGGCGGTGTTCACCGCGCAGCGCACCCTGGAGGAGGGGCAGCGCTTCTATCGCGATCTGAAATCACGGCTGCCGAAGTACGGCCGCGGTGCCGACGAGCTGAAGGTGCTTCCCGGTCTGGTGCCCTACATCGCCGATACACCCGCCGAAGCCCTGGCACTGGAGCAGGAGTTCACCGATCTCATCTCCCCCGACTACGCGTTGCGCCAGCTGTCCACGCAGCTGGGCATCGATCTGACCGACCATCCGCTGGACGCGCCGCTGCCGCCGCTGCCGGTGGAAAGCGAGATCGAGGGCAACAAGTCCCGGTTCACGCTGGTCAAGGAGCTGGCCACGCAGGAGCAGCTGACCGTGCGCCAGCTGATCGGCAAACTCGGCGGCGGGCGCGGACATCGCAGCTTCGCCGGCACGCCGGAGCAGATCGCCGACGAACTGCAGACCTGGTTCGAGGCGGGCGCGGCGGACGGATTCAACATCATGCCGCCGTATCTGCCCGGCGGACTCACCGATTTCGTCGACCGGGTGGTGCCGATCCTGCAGGAACGGGGCCTGTTCCGCACCGAATACACCGCCGACACCCTGCGCGGGCACTACGGACTCGCGCCGGTGGAGAGCCGGTTCGCGGCCGGAGCCGCGATCAGCGCCTGACCGGCGGATACAACGCGACAGGCCCCTTCCGGGTAGATCCGGGAGGGGCCTGTCTGCACGCTGTGTATGCGGACGAACCGCGGGCGGAGGCGAACCTTACAGGTTGGCGCCACACACCGGCCAGGCGCCGGGGCCCTGGCTGGCGAGCACGTTCTCCGCGACGCGGATCTGCTCGGAGCGGCTGGCGTTGGCCGGGTTGCCACTGCCGCCGTTGGCGTTCCAAGTGCTCTGGGTGAACTGCAGGCCGCCGTAGAAACCGTTTCCGGTGTCGGCGCCCCAGTTGCCGCTGGCCTCGCACTGCGCCACCGCATCCCAGTCGTGGCCGCCGTCGGCAGACGCGGTAGCGGTCAGGCCGAAGGGGACGGCGACGATGGCGCCGGCGACGGCGGCGAAGCCGAGTGCGCGAGTGCTGAACTTACGGTTACGAGACATGTGGTTTTCCCTGCCTGCGCCCAGCCGGCCCGATGGTGACGATTACGGGTCCCTGTCCCCAGGTATGTCGGGGTCGAACTCGAACCGCGGGACAGGGTTGCCGGTGTTCAGCGATTCGAGCGTCAGCCCGGAATTCCGAGCTGCAAACGACCGTAACGGAGAAATCTCGATACATCACGTTGCGATAACAACCGAACTGTCTCAACCCATCGTGGAGGATATTCACGTTTACGCAGCGCATGGTGCGATAAACGCGCGTTACATAACTGTAGTTATATAAACGTTATGTGGTCGAGATCACTGAGATATAGTGATCCCCGTCGCATGACAACGCCCGAAATCGGTCATTTCACCCACCCGAATCACCTACGGACACCCAAAGGTGCCGGTCAGAGGGCTAACGCTCGGACACGGTGACGGGCCACCGGTCCACCGTCTCCAGCGACGTGAGCTGGGCATTCTCCAGTGCATGCGCGACACGCCGACCGTAACGAGATGCCAGGGCGGGAGTCCGGCCCACCCCGCCGGGACGGCGCCGCTCGGCATAGGCCAGCCAGCCCGAGGCCTGACGCAGGATCTCGCCCGTGCTCAGCGGCCCCGCGAGCAGCAGACCGCCGTATTCGGGCACGACCGCCACCGCACTGCCCAGATGCTGCAGGCACCGGCAGATTCCCAGTTCGTGCCCGAGATCGCGGTAGACGGTCAGCGCCAGCAGCCACCAGCGCATCGCACGCCGGGGCTCCCCGCGCATCCACCACAGCAGCCCCAGCGTTTCGAACGTGTGCGCCCGGCCGGACGGGTTGCGCCCGCCGCGGGTCAGGGTTTCGGCCAGCTCGAGACGGTCGCGGGCGGCATCCAGGCGGCCTTCGTGCATATGTGCGATGGCCAGGTCGTTCAGCGCACAGACCTCGGCGGCGATATCGCGCCGTGGCAGCAGCCACCACGCACGCTCGAAACCGGCCACGATGTCGGGCAGTGGGTACTCGCCACCCGGCAAGCGGTCGAAATCGCGCATCGCCTCGGCATGCGCGCGCCGGGCGTCCAGGCCCGTACTCCGGCGTGGACGGTTGCGGCGCCGCTTCCGGAGCGGACGCGGCCATCCCCGGCGTGTCGCGGTATCGAGCGCGAGATCGCAGCGGATCGATGCCAGTTCACGGATCTGCGGATGCGCCGGGCCGCTCAACGCCAGCATCGCCCGCGCCGCGGGGCCATCGGAAGGGGCCCCGATCCGCGCGTACCAGAGGTCGAGCGCGTCGGCGATCCGAGCCAGGGCCGCAATGTCGAGTTCGACGCCGTGATCGCAGTCGGCGCATGCGCGCACCAGCTCGGCCAGCCGGTCCGCGGTGCCCGTGAACCACCGATGCGCGCCGGCGCCGAGCCGATCCGAATCCAGGGCCACCGCCCAGCGCGTCGCCCGGTCGGAGTAGTGCCGGATCAGCGCGGGCCACGCGGCCCGCCACTGCGGTGTGCGGCGGACGACGGCGCGATCCGGCGATGTCGTGGTCTTCGCGACGGCGAATCGATCGTGTCCGTCGTGGACGATCACGCCGTGGGCGGCGAGCCGGATCAGAACCTCGCCGGTCGAACGCTGAACCACCGCCCGCTCCCCCGGCAGGACCGTCGCGGAGTCGAGCATCGCGGTCACCGTGTCGTAGAGCGCGGCGGCCTCGTAGTCGGTGAACGGCAGTGCCCGCAGGACGGCGGCGACGACCGCATCGGTCGCGTCCAGCGGCTGCGTCCGGGCCGGCGCGAGCGCGGGCAGCGCTGCGACGGTCCGCTCGACCACGGGTGGCGGCTGCACCAGGTCCGCGGTGAGATCCAGTTCCCGCCGGACACGCGCGCCCTCGCGCATATCCATCGTCTTGCGCCACAGCACATACAGCGCGGCGGCCGCCACCACCGCGACCGCCACCCAGCGCAGCACCCCCGCCAGCGAGTTCAGCACCCGGCTCTGCCCGACCGAACCCTCCAGCAGTTTCGCCACCACCTCGAGCAGCAGCGACGACGACATCACCCACGCGGCACCCAGAAACCCTTGCCAGACAGAGGATTTCGGGGTGGCGATGAGCTGCGACGCGATGTCGTGCTCGGGCCGGTGCGAGTGGCCGCTCATCGCACGATCCCGCCCGTCAATCCCGGAACCAGGAAGCGGCGCCAGGTCATCAGCAACAGCAGTACCGGTGGGACCGTCGACAGCAGCGCCCCGGCCGCGAGATGGGCGGCGTTCTCCTGGAATTGCCGCGCGTCGCCCCACAGCAGCAGCGACCACGGACTGACATCGGCGCCGCTGACCATCAATCCGATGAAGAAGTCGTTCCACACCTGAATCAGTTCGAGCACCGCGACCGCGCCGACGGCGGGCCACGCGGTCGACACCACGCGGCCCAGCACGGCCCACGGTTTGGCCAGACTGTGCAGGGCGTCGGCGGCCGGACCGTCCGAGGGCGCGAGCAGCGCTCCGCGCAGAATCAGGATCGCGATGGGCAATCCGATCGCGGCGTGCACCACGATCAGCGAGGAGAACGACGTCCCGGTCAATCCCATCCGCTCGATGACGCGCCGGATCGGCCCGACGTAGAGCTGCGCGGGCAGCACGGTGAACACCACCAGCACCACCACCGCGATCCGCGAACGCAGCGCATCGGCGGGCAGCGCGGCGAGCTGATGGGCGACCGGGAACGCCGCACCGATGACGAGAACGGTGGCCCACACCGCCACCCAGCCCGTATTGGCCATGGCATGCAACAACTCTCGGTGCTGCCACACCGATCCGGCGCCGGCGAGGGCGGGCCCGTCGGCGCCCACCCAGCTGAACACCACCAACGCCAGCAACGGCCCCAGCGACAGCGACGAGACCGCCACGAGGCGAAGGACGCCGCGCGCGGTGCGTCGCGTGCGCACCGGATCGGCGCTCGGACGGCGCATCCAGCCGACGCGGTGGCGGCGCACGTCGGTCTGCAGAATCCACGCCGCCGAGCCGATCAGCACCGCCAGCGGCAGCGAATAGGCCGCGGCCACACCGGGATCGGCATCGGGATCCGAGACCAGCCGCCACCAGTGCACGGTCGCCGAGTCCAGCGAATACTGCAGCGATCCCGGCACCGCGATCAGAATGATGTCGAAGATCCGCGCCGCGGCGACGGCGACGACGAGGCCGAGGATCAGGAAGACCGGGCGTACCAATTCGAACAGCCGGGCCCGGGTCCGGCCCGCGCCACGCGCGTCCTCGAGGTAGCCGCGCCGCACCGGATCGGCCTCGATGGCGGCGATCGCGGCGCGGAACAGCGCGAACAGCGCACCCAGCCAGCACCAGACGAAGGCCGCGATCAACAGGGTCATCAGCCACACGCGCTGGCCGGCCACGCCCGGCACCGGCATCCGGTAGTCGGGATTCTCGGCCAGCAGGCGCAGGGCCAGTCCGGCGACGAACGCGGAAACGCCGAACGGCAGGATCAGCGGTGGCCACGGCCACCAGCCCCGGCGGCCACGCCAGGCCAGTTCCAACGCCAGGACCAGCACGGCCAGCGCGCACAGCACCCACACGAGCGTCCGGACATAGGCGCCGCGCCCACCGGGCCCCAGTTCGACGCCGATTCCCCGAATCGTCACCACGAGCGCGACCACCACGACGGGCCACCACAGCGAACGCCACCGAATCCGTGCGACGAGGCGCGCGCCGTCCGGCGCCTCGCGGCGAAACACGGTCGGCCACAATCGATGGCGCAGCAATGTCCAGCGACCCCGCACCGCCGCCGCCGTGAGCGCGCGCACCGCGTCGTCGCGGCGCCACAGCAGCGTGCCCGCCGCGACCAGTACCATCAGCAGCGCACACCAGCCGACCATCGCCCACTGTGCGCGGATCGCGGTCCACACCGTGGTGGCGGCCGGCCCGACCAGCAGCAGCAGGATCAGCACCAGCGCCGGCAGCTGCGCGGGCCACATCGACCACTGCCGAGGGTGGCGTCCCGGGATCACCGGACCGGCGATGCGTGTGAGCGCCGGCTCCAGATCCAGTCCGTGCGCGTGGATGTGCCCGGCCGTCATCGCGCTCTCCGTTCGAACTCGTCGAGTGCGCGCACCGCGTGATCGACCGCCGCGTCGAGTCGGTCGGCGTGGCCGTCGCCGACGGTGACGAGCAGGTCGGTCAGCACTCGCCACAGGCCGTCGCGCCGCCCGGCGGCGCCGATGAGATCGGCGAAATCGAACGCCGACCACGAATGCAACTGACCCGCAACCGGATCCAGCATCGGCGCGTGGTCCGGGACGGTGCGCGGACTCGGTGCCAGGAAGCCGCCGTAGTCGCCGATCCAGGCCGAGACGGCGCCCGGCGCGGTCAGTGCGCCGAGCACCGGCACCGCATCGTGGGCCCCGGCGGCGGTCGCGACGATCACGTCGCCGCCGCCGATGGCCGGGCGCGGGCCCCCGGGCGCCACCGCCGGAAAGGGCATGACGCCCACGGCGTCCGCGGGCCGGCCGGCCCGGCGCAGGCAGCTACGCACGATCGGTTCCGCGAAATCGGGGGCCACCACCATCGCCGCGGTGCGCCGTTCGAACACCTCGCGCACCGATTCCGGAAATTGCCGGGTCAGGGTGGCGGCGATACCGCCCGGGAAGGTGCCACGCGGCGCCCACATGGTGCCCAGCCGGTACAGGGTCGCCCGCACCGCGTCGCGATCCCATTCTCGCGGACGGTCCGGCTCCCCGGCGGCGGCCAAATCCTCGTAGTCCCAGGCGGATTCGCCGTAGAGAATGTTGCCGAACAGGTCGGCCAGCACCCAGCCGTCGGCGCCACCCAGCGCCAGTGGACGGCGGGCGGTCGCCTCCGCGATACGCTGCGGCCACTGCGTGACGGTCCAGTCGCGCGGGTCGTCGCGCGGCCGGTCGCCGCCGAAGGCGTAGCGGTCGTACCACACCAGCGACTTGTCGGCCGCCTTGAACGGAATGCCGTAGAGCGCACCGTCTTTCCACAGCAGCGAGCGCCACCGATCCGGATAGCGCGGTCCCGCCGCGTCGTGCCACAGTGTGGGCGGCAGTGCGCGCAACACCCCGCCCGCCAGCTCACCGATCCGTCCGACCTCGGGCAACATCACCAGATCGGGGGCGGAACGGCCGCGCGCCTGCAGGGCCGTATCGATGTCGTCGCCGAGCGGTAACACCGCGACCGTGGCACCCAGCCCCGCATCGTCGAGCACCCGGCGGAACGCGGCGAGCTCGGATCCGCTCCAGGGCACCGCGATTCGCACCGAGGCGGGGTGGCCGAACAGCACTCCGGGGGCGCATGCGGTGAGCATCGGCGCCAACGCCGCGGCACGCAGCACCGCCCGCCGTGTCGCCATGCCCACCCCCGAGTCCGCGTGCCCTGCACCGACATTCGAATGCCGGTCCGCGTGATTCGCGGACCGGCAATCGGATCATCGCTGAAATACGGTTACCCCGTCAACGTCCCGGATACTCCGGCGGCTGCCACGGCCGGCCGCCCGCATCGCCGGGGCGCGGCGCCGGTTGCTGCTGCTGCGCCGGCGGCGACGGCGGAATGGGAGCGCTCTGCGGCGGCAAATGCCGGGGCTGGTTGGGCGCGACCAGCGGCGAATCGACCGGTGTCGCCGCCGCGGCCTCGGCCGCGCGCACCGCCCGCTCGGCGGCAGGATCGGTCTTGATGTCGAACCAGTCGGCCACTTCGTCGGCGTCGTCGTCGGGTGTGCCCGCGGCGCCGTCGTCGCTGGGCTCGTAGCGGAAGACGCCGTCCTCGCCCTGGGTGCCGAAGTTGCGGGCGAACCCTTCCAGGGCCTTGCCGAAGTCGCTGGGCACCATCCACACCTTGTTGGCGTCGCCCTTCGCCACCAGCGGCAGCGTCTGCATGTACTGGTAGGCGAGCAGCTCCGGGGTCGGTTTGCCGGATTTGATGGCGGCGAAGACCTTTTCGATCGCCTTCGCCTGGCCCTGAGCCTGCAGGTAGGCGGCGGCGCGTTCACCCTGGGCGCGCAGGATCCGGCTCTGCCGCTCACCTTCGGCGGACAGGATGGCCGACTGCTTGGAACCCTCGGCCGCGAGGATCTGGGACTGCTTGGCACCCTCGGCCGTCTTGATCTGCGCCTCGCGATTACCTTCCGCGGTGAGGATCATCGCGCGCTTCTCACGGTCGGCCTTCATCTGCTTCTCCATCGATTCCTGGATCGACGGCGGCGGATCGATGGCCTTCAATTCCACTCGTGCCACCCGCAGTCCCCAGCGGCCGGTCGCCTCGTCGAGGACGCCGCGCAGCTGCGAGTTGATCTGGTCGCGGGAGGTCAGCGTCTCCTCCAGGGTCATGCCGCCGACCACGTTGCGCAGGGTGGTGATGGTCAGCTGCTCGACCGCGGCGATGTAGTTGCTGATCTCGTACACCGCGGCCTGCGGGCTGGTGACCTGGAAATACACCACCGAGTCGATCTGCACGGTGAGGTTGTCCTGGGTGATCACCGGCTGCGGCGGGAACGACACGACCCGTTCGCGCAGGTCGACCTTCGCGCGGATCCGGTCGGCGAACGGGACCAGGAATGTCAACTGGCCCGATACGGTGCGCGAATATCTGCCCAGCCGCTCGATCACCGCGGCCTCGGCCTGCGGTACCAGCGCGATCGACTTGAAGACCACCACCGCGACCAGCACCACGATGACGATCGCGACGATCAGTACAGCCATTACGGCCCCTTCCAGACGACGGCGTGCGCGCCGTCGATCTTCATGACGTAGACGGTCTCACCCTCGGCATATTCATCGGCCGGGTCGAACGGGCGTGCGCTCCACACTTCGCCACCGATCTTCACCTGACCGCTGTTCTCGTTCACCGCCTCCAGCACCTTCGCCGTCTTCCCCGGCAACGCATCGACATTGGTCGGCGTGGGCGGTGGAGTTGCGAAGCGGCGCAACAACATCGGGCGAACGACGAACAGCAGCCCGATGGCGGAGATCGCGAACACCACGGCATCGATCACCACCGACGTCTGCGCGATCCCGGCAACGCCCGCGGTGATCAACGCCGCGCCGCCCAACATGAGCAGCGTGAAGTCACCGGTGAGCATCTCGGCTGCGGCGAGCAGAATTCCCGCGACCAGCCATACGATTGCGGCCACGCGTCAACCGTACCGTGCCTGTCCTTTTTTCCGCGCCTTTACCGGGACGAGTCGAGCGGAAACACGCCGGTCACCGGTCCAGATCCGGTGAGTGCGAGCCTTCGTCGGCCGGACCGCACCGCCGGTCGGGGCCTCGCCTCCCGCCGAACGGCAAGGGGAACAGGTAGTTTCGGCCGGGTGAGTGCGCGCGACTACGGTGACATCTATTCCGGACACGCTCGAACCCGCAAGCGCGCGGTACCGCAGGTGGTGGCCGAACGCGACCTCGTCGCCGAGGACGCCGCCAGCGGATTCTGCGGCGCCGTGGTCGGTTTCGAGCGCACCTACGACGGCGACTTCGTCAAACTCGAGGACCGCGGCGGCCGGGTCCGACTGTTCGCCTTGCGTGAGGCGGCGTTCCTGATCGACGGCCAGCCGGTGACGCTGGTGCGGCCGAAGGCGACCGCGCCGGCCGCACCCACCCGGTCCGCGTCGGGGTCCACCCGCGTGGAGGGGCTGCGCGCCCGCGTCGCGCGCGCCAGCCGGATCTGGGTCGAGGGCGTGCACGACGCGGCGCTGGTGGAACGCGTCTGGGGACACGATCTGCGTGTGGAGGGCGTCGTCGTGGAGCATCTGGAAGGCCTCGACCATCTGGCCGCGCGCCTGACCGACTTCGGCCCGGAACCCGGCCGCCGGGTCGGAGTGCTGGTCGACCACCTGGTCACCGGCTCCAAGGAGACGAATCTGACCACAGGACTCGGCCCGCACGTCCTGGTGACCGGTCATCCCTACATCGATATCTGGCAGGCGGTGCGACCGCAGGCCGTCGGCATCGAGGCCTGGCCGCAGGTGCCGCGCGGCGAGGACTGGAAGACCGGGGTCTGCCGCCGTCTCGGCTGGGGCACCCCGTCGGAGGGCTGGCGGCGGGTCTACAACGCCGTCGACAGCTTCCGCGATCTGGAAGCGCCGCTGCTGGGCGCGGTGGAACAGCTCATCGATTTCGTCACCGAACCGGAGTGAGGACGCCGGTTCGCCGTAGGTCCGCCGATTCACAGGTGCCGTGGTTACGCTGGCCGGTATGACGCCGCTGCAGCGCTATATCGCAGAGGAGATCGGCACCGACCATGCCGAGGGCCTGCTCAGCCGCCGTGAGGCGCTGCGACGGTTGAGCCTGCTCGGGCTCGGCACCCCGGCCGCGGTGGCCCTGCTGGCCGCCTGCGCGCAGCGGTCCGGCACCTCGGCGGGGACCACGAAACCGACCGCGCCGGCGAGTTCCGCGCCACCGCCGGGCACCGCTACCGCGGTCCAGCCGAGCGCGATCACCTTCCCCGGCCCCGACGGCCGCACCCTGCAGGCCGCGTGGGCCGCCGCGGCGCAACCCCGGGGCGGAGTCCTGGTGATCCACGAGAACAAGGGTCTCACCGATCACATCCGTTCCGTCACCGGACGTTTCGCCGGCATCGGCTATTCCGCGCTCGCGGTGGATCTGCTCTCCGAGGAGGGCGGTACCGCCACCTTCACCGACCCGGCCGCCGCCACCGCGGCTCTGGGCAAGGCGCCGCAGGATCGTTTCCTCGCCGATCTGCAGTCCGGTGTGGCGGAACTGGGGCGCCGGGTGCCGGGAAAGAAGCTGGGCGCCACGGGTTTCTGTTTCGGCGGCGGTCTCACCTGGCTGCTGCTCACCCACGGCACCCGCGAGCTGGTCGCGGCCACGCCGTTCTACGGCCCGTACCCCGAGGGCGGTGAGATCACCACGGCGAGTGCGGTCCTGGCCGTGTACGGCGCGCTCGACAAGCGCGTCGACGCCACCCGCCCCGCGGCCGAGGCGGCGTTGAACCGAGCCGGCGTGCCGCACGAGATCTTCGTCGCCGACGATGCCAATCACGCGTTCTTCAACGACACCGGCCCGAACTACCAGCCCACCGCGGCCGCTGCCGCCTGGCAGCGCGTCACCGACTGGTACGCGCAGTATCTCGGGTGAGACGCGCCGGCGCGATCCGGCTCGCGGTGCTCGTGGCGGGTGGCGTCGCGGTGGCCGCGGCGGCGACCGGGAGCACGGTGCGTCCGCCGCTGTTCGAACCGGCCGCCGTGCGAGCGACCGCCCCGATGGGGTGGAATTCCTGGGATTCCGGAATAGCGCTGACCGAGCAGTCGGTACGCGAGACGATCGACGCGATGGTGTCGGACGGGATGCGCGATGCCGGCTATCGCTACGTCGACCTCGACGCGGGCTGGACTGCCCCGCAACGGGATTCGTCGGGCGATATCGTCGCGGATCCGGTCCGGTTCCCGCACGGCATCGCCGCGGTGGCCGCCTACGCCCACGAACACGGCATGTACCTGGGTCTGTATTCCAGTCCCTTCAACGAGATCTGCGGACAGACCCCGGCGACCGCGAGCCGCGGCCACGAACTGCAGGATGCGCGGCGATTCGCCGACTGGGGTGTCGACCTGCTCAAATACGACTGGTGCCGGACCGACGCGAATCACGACGAGCAGGTTCGTGACTTCGCCCGGATGCGTGACGCGCTGCGATCGACCGGTCGCGGCATCGTCTACATGATCAATCCGAACAGCTCCGCCGACGCCTGCGCCGGCGTCGAGTACGACTGGTCGGGCGTCGCCGATTCGGCCCGCAGCTCCGACGATCTGATCCCGATGTGGCGCAACACCTTTCCCGAACCCGATATCGGCGGATTCGACACCACGTCGGTCCGCGGTGTCGCCGACGAGGCCGACGCCGCGCTCCGCGCCCGGTCCAGCCGTCCCGGATACTGGCCCGACCCGGACATGCTGGTCGTCGGACAGTCGATGTCGCAATTCCTCGGCGCTCATCTGGACGGCCTGCCCGGAACCGCCGTGCGGCGGTCGGCACTGAGTGCCGACGAGAGCGCCTATCTGGCCCGCCGGTTGGGGATCTCCCCGGAAACGCTGGCGCTGCTGCGCAATCCACGCACCCTCTCGCCGACCGAGGAGCAGGCGCATCTGTCGCTGTGGGCGATGCTGTCCGCACCGCTCATCGCGGGAAACGATGTCCGCACGATGAGCGAGCCCACACGCGCCCTGCTCACCGACGCCGGTGTCATCGCCATCGACCAGGATCCCCGGGTGGCCCCCGCGGTGCTGCTCCCCCGCGATCACCGGATTCTCACCAAACCCCTGTCCGACGGTTCGGTCGCCGTGGCGCTGCTGAACCCCGGTGACCAGCCACTCACCCTCGCGACCAGCGCCCCCGAAGCCGGTCTCGCACAGGCACGGTCGTACACCGTGCACGACATCTGGGCCGCGACGACGACGGTGACCGACGGCCCCATCGTCGCGCCCGACATTCCCGCCCACGGCGTGGTGCTGCTGAGGATCACTACCGCCGCTTGATGTTCCAAGGCCGACCGCACACGGGTTCACCTGAAACTCCTTGCCGGCTACGAGATGCGCCGGACGATTCCATCGGCTGCCGACTGTTCGATGGCAGTGAGGAGCCGGTGGTGCCGCAGGGCGGTCTCGAAACTGGGATGTGGTTGTCTGGCTTCGGTGATGGCCCGAGCGACCTCCTGGTAGAACGCTGCGACATTGGCCGGCGGGCCGGACCGGATGCCGGCCGGGACGGTGCGATAGGTGTCGGGAACAGGCAGGATCTCGTCACCGATCCGGATGTCCCAGTCGCCCCAGTGGATGAATGTCCCGGGCTGGGTCGGTGTGGCGGTCAATGTTTCGTCGCTGCCGACGAACTCGAGGCGGAAGCCGTACCGGGCGGGGCCGTTGCCGCCGTGCACGGCGACCGATGCGGTGGCGCCGCCGGCCAGCAGTCCGTGCAGCAGCACGTGGCTGGGCGTGGCGTTGGGCACCGTCTGCTCCGTCCCGGCGATGAGCACGCGGTCGTGCGTGCGGGGCAGCCGTGCGGAGACTTCGGTCAGTGGGCCCGCGACACATTCGAGTGTGGCCAGGAAGTGACCGGCCATGATGGTGAGGATGTCGGTGCCCTCCGAAGGGTCGAGCCCGAACACGAGGCTCGGCCATATTCGACTGCCGCCCCAGGGCGCGCCCTCCGCCACCAGGGCGACCGATTCGAGCGCACCGATCCGGTCGGCGGCCAGCAGGTCGGCGACGAAGCGGGCGCTCGGGGAATGGTGGCCCTGCAGGACGACCGCGTGGACGACGCCGGCGTCGGTGGCGGCCTCGGTCAGCTCGCCCGCTTCGTCGGCGTCGATGCCCAGCGGCCACTCGGACACGACGTGCTTACCGGCGGCGAGCGCTGCCCTGATCACGGCAGCGTGCGCGGATGCCTTCACCGAGACGACGACCACGTCGACCTCGGGGTGCGCGACGAGTTCGCCCGCGTCGGCGAAGGCGAGCCGTACGCCATGAGCGGCCGCCGCCCGGTCCGCGCTGACCTGGTTGGTGGTCGCGACCGCGGTCACCTCGAACTCCTCGAGCGCTGTGAGCGCGGGCAGGTGCGAGTTACCCGCCCAACCGCTGGCCCCGACAACTCCGACTCGGATCATGAATTCCACCCTCTAGTTATGTACCTTTCGGTAAGAAAGTAGAGGCTGCCACGCCCACAGGCAAGAGGTAATGTACCGATAGGTAAAGAATATGGAGAGGACACCGGAGGATCGCATGCCCGGCGGACGCCCACGCTCGTTCGACACAGACACCGCACTCGACCGCGCAGTAGAGGCGTTCTGGCGCAACGGCTTCGAAGCCACCTCACTGGCCGACCTGACCACGGCGATGGGCATCAACAAGCCCAGCCTCTATGCCGCCTTCGGTAACAAGGAGGAACTGTTCGGCAAGGTCCTCGCACGCTACCTCGACGGCCCCGGCGCCTACGCGGCCGCCGCGCTCAACGCGCCTACCGGCCGCGAGGTCGTGGAGCGACTGATCCACGGAGCCGTCGACCTGACAGCAGGCGACAGCACGCCCCGTGGTTGCTTGTGCGTCAAGACCGTTCAAGCCTGCGCGCCCGACGCGCACACCGCACACCAGGACGCCGTCACGGTACGCAAAGCGGGCGAGGCGGCCCTACGCAGACGGCTCGAGCAGGCCAGTGACCTGCCCTCCCATCACAATCCCGCCGCCCTGGCCGCACTCGTCCACACCATCTCCGACGGCATCGCCGTCCAGGCCGCGGCCGGGCGCAGCCGCGACGAGTTGCGACAGGTCGCCGACTCGGCGCTGCGCGCCCTCTTGGACGACGACACGTAGATCCCCCACGACGAGCGGGTTTCCGCTGCGCACACCATCACGCAGCCCCAGTGCGGTCGAAACCGATTCGTGCACAGTTACTTCCGCGCGGCGGGGTTGCCGGCGGCCGGGCCGTCCGCGCCGTCCCACGGCCGAGGGCGGGTGCGGGAGAGGTCGAGTTGCGGTTCGCCGCCGAGATACGTACGCAGCAGCACGGCCGCTCGCTGTCGCCACGCACGATCCACACTCGTGCCGCGATCGGCGACGATGTCGGCGAGCCGGGCGCGGAAACGCCGCTCGCTCATGCCGAAACGCACGAGGATCTCCTCGTCGGGTGGCCCGCCGTAGGGCAGCCACAGTACGGCGAAATCGATGATTGCCTGTTCTTCGTCGGTCATCGTTCACTCACGGAATTGACGGGCCCCGCCGCATGGCTGCGGGGCGGTCGGACTTTGCGGTACCTGTCAAAGTGTAATATTGTCCAGACAGGTGTCCACCTCCGTGGCGCCGAGAATCTCAGCCACTTCCTCCGTACCGGAGGGGAAGAAACGACACGCTATGGCGACAACACCGCACAGCCCGTTCGACGTCGCGAGTACCCGGACCCTGATCGCACCGGAAATCCGGCGGCGCATTCGCGCGGCGACCGGCTCCGACGTCGACCCGGAGCGCATGAAGGCACTGGAGGCCGTCTACCTGGGGACAGTGCTGACCGCGAGCATGGGCTACTCACTGCACAGCGGCACCTGCTCGGTCGAACATGTCGCGACGCGGATCATCTATCGATGACGTCCGCCCCGGCTCCGGACAGGTTGCGCGTCCGCAGCCACGGTGATCAGCGATCCGGTTCCGGATCGCCCAATCGTGCGCGGATCGCGCCCCACGGGTCGGCGAATGTCCGCGAGCCGTCGCGGTACGGCGACAACCGCCTGAGATACCAGCGCATCACCGGACCGAACGGGCGGGCGATGAACCGCCATCTTCCTGTCCTGGAACGGATTTCGGCGAGCATATCCGGGAAGGAGTGATGCTGGAAGCGCAGCACTTCCTGGGCGCGCCCGGTATCCATCCAGTCGGTGGCGAACCAGTCCGCATCGCTGTCCGGGTCCCCGTCCAGTCCCCGCGGGATGGCCCCCGGCAATCCGGAGGCGGCGGCGATCGAGGCGCCGATATCGTTCTGACGCAGCCGATGTGACGCGTCGCCGCCGATGAGGAAGACCTCACGGACGGACGGCGTGACGGTCGCGGCCGTGAACGCGGCGGCCACATCGCGCACGTCGACCGTATTGATTCGCCCGTCGGCCGGCAGCGCCGCCTCGAAGGTGAGCATGTCCGCGTCCAGGCCGAGCATCGGCTCGACGGTGAGTACGCCGCCGAGCCGCAGGATCACCCACTCCAGTCGCGACGCCCGCACCAGCTGTTCGGCCTCCGCCTTGTGCGCGCCGTACAGATCCGTCGGCCGCACCGGGGTGCCCGGCGTGAGCGGTCCGCCGGGCCGATGCGGATTGCGGGGGCCGTAGACCGCGATACTCGACGCGAGCACGAACCGCGGCGGCGCGGTGAGCTCGGCCGCGGCGTCGAGCAGCGTGGCGGTGGCCTCCACGTTGACGGCGCGAGCGAGGCCGCGGCGCTGGTAACAGACCGGCGGGATGATCGCGGCGAGATGGACGATCGCGCTCGGGCGCACCGATCGCACCAGCTCGCGAACCTGTTGCGGCACGGTCAGATCCGCCCACCGCACCTCCACGCCGGCACCGGTGAACTCCCGCGCGGCGCGGCGGTTGGCCGGGATGTCGAGGTCGGTGGCGACCACGCGGGACCCGCGTGCGGCGAGGGTGCGCACCAGCGCGGTGCCGACCAGCCCGAACGCACCGGTAACGAGTATCGGTCCCGAAGTCATTCCGCCACAACGCTTCCCGCGATCAGTGGCAGGTCGAGGGCGGTGCGGATTCCGGCGGGGGCGCCGACCACCGCGGGGATGGCATTGACGATCCGGCCCGCGGCGGCCACGATCGCCGCGTGATTGTGGTCGCCGTGGCGGCTGGTGGGACAGATGTCGACGGTATAGGAGGGTTCGCCGACGATCTCGACCCGGTAGGACCCGCCCGGCTGGGCCGGCTGCGGCCAATCGGGGCGCAGGTCGCCCCGCAACCGGGTGGTGTGTTCGATGACGATGACCGGGCGGCCCTTCACCATCCCGCGAATCTCGAACCGCAGTGCCGCGACCGACCCTTCGGGCACATGCCCGGCCGCGATGTCGAAGCTTTCCGGCGCCGGTTCCCGTTCGTAGGTTTCGGTGATCTCATCGACGGTGATGCCCAGCCCCGCCTCGAGTTGCCGGATCGTCGTGCCCCAGGCCATGCCGAGCACCCCGGGCTGCAGCAGCATCGGCACCTCGTCGAGGGGTTTGCCGAATCCCATCACGTCGAACATGACCGTCGCACCGTCGTAGGTGGCGTAGTCGGCGATCTCCGAACACCGCACCTGTTCGATATTGCGGCAGGTGCCGGCGAAGGCGAGCGGAATCAGATCGTTGGCGAAGCCGGGATCGATGCCGGTGATGAAGATGCTCGCATCACTCTCGCGCGCGGCCGCCTCTATGGTGGCGAAGAACTTGTCCGGCAACACCTTCCACGGATATTGCAGGAGTCCGGGGGCGGATCCGACGAGATCGACGCCGGCGGCCAGGATGCGGCGGCAGTCCTCCAGCGCTTCCAGCAGCCGGGTATCGCCCATCGCGCAGTAGACCGCGCAGTCCGGGCGCAGGGCGAGCAACTCCGCCAGGTCACCGGTCGCGCGGATGCCGGTGCTGACGTCCAGGCCGGCCAGTTCGCCGGCGTCCTTGCCGACCTTCTCCTTCGTCGAGACGCACACGCCGACCAGTTCGAAGCGCGGGTCCTCGATCAAACCGGCCAGTGCGAGCCGGCCGACATTGCCGGTGCCGATGTGCACGACGCGGATGGGCATTCGTTTCTCCTCGGGTCGCCGCGGCACCGCAGGCGGTCGGCGTCGCCGCCGTATCGGCGGGTGACCGGCAAGCCGCAGTCGGACAAGTGTCTGGACAGTACTACGACCTCTCGCCGACCGACAACAGATCACCCGCGCGAACAGCGGTCGGAGCTCTGGAACAGTGTCTAGAACATGTTCCAGTTTGCATGGTAGCGTCACCGGCATGGGACGTGTAGACGGCAAAATTGCACTCATCAGCGGGGGCTCGCGAGGTATGGGTGCGGCCCATGCGCGGCTGCTCGTCGCCGAAGGCGCCAAGGTCGTGATCGGTGACATCCTCGACGACGAAGGTAAGGCTCTGGCCGGCGAACTCGGTGACGCCGCGCGTTTCGTGCACCTCGACGTGACCGCCCCCGAGGACTGGGCGGCGGCGGTGTCCACGGCGGTCGGCGAATTCGGCAAACTCGACGTGCTGGTCAACAACGCGGGCATCGTCAACGGCAATTCGCTGCGCAAGTTCGAACTGGAACAGTGGCGCCGCATCCTCGACGTGAACCTGACCGGAACGTTTCTCGGCATGCAGGCCGCGGTCGATCCGATGATCGCCGCCGGCGGCGGATCCATCGTCAACGTCTCCTCCATCGAGGGACTGCGGGGCGCGCCGTGGGCCCACGGCTACGTCGCCTCCAAATGGGGCGTGCGCGGCCTGGCGAAGTCGGCCGCATTGGAGTTGGCGCAGCACAACATTCGCGTGAATTCGCTGCATCCCGGGCTGATCCGCACGCCCATGACCGCCACCATTCCCGACGATCTCGTGACGATTCCGCTGGGCCGTCCGGCCCAGCCCGAAGAGGTGGCGACCTTCGTGCTGTTCCTGGCGAGCGACGAATCCTCGTACGCGACGGGCTCGGAATTCGTCGTGGACGGCGGCTTGGTGACCGCGGTACCGCACAAGACCTCCTGACCCCGCACGACTTCCCCTCCAGGAGCACAGACATGCCCGAAACAGGAACCAGCACAATCGATCCCGCGACCCTGCTGCGGCTGCCGACCCACAACGGACACGCCCTGCTCGCCGGGCTGCGACGTCATCGGCGCGAGCCGGTCATGACCCTCGGCGACACCGTCCTCACCGGCGCCGACGTCATCGACGCCATCAGCCGCTACATCGCCGCGTTCGCCGCCCACGAGGTCGGGCTCGGCACTCCGAGCGCACTGCTCGCCCTCAACCGCCCCGAGGTGCTGTTCATCCTCGGCGCCGGCCAGATCGCCGGACATCGGCGCACCGCACTGCATCCGATGGGCGGCCTCGACGACCACGTGCACGTGCTGACTGATGCCGGCATCACGAATCTGGTCATCGATCCGCAGCCGGCGTTCGTGCGGCGGGCGCGCGAACTCGCCGACCGGGTGCCCGAGCTGAAGCGGATCCTCGTCCTCGGCCCGGTCCCGGAGGAACTGGCCGATATCGGCGTCGACTTGATCTCCGCCGCAGCGGAATTCACTCCGGAACCGATCGAAGCGGTCGATATCCCACCGGATTTCGTCGTCTCGATCAGCTACACCGGCGGCACCACCGGAAAGCCCAAGGGCGTCATCGGCACCGCCGGCACCATGGCGACCATGACCCAGATCCAGCTCTCGGAATGGGAATGGCCGCAGCGCCCGCGATTCCTGATCTGCACACCGCTGTCGCATGCGGGCGCCGCGTTCTTCCTGCCCGTGGTGCTGCAGGGCGGGCAATGCGTGGTACTTCCGCGATTCGACGCCGGTGAGGTGCTGCGCGCCATCGAGGAACACCGCATCTCCGCGACCATGCTGGTGCCGTCGATGCTGTACGCGCTGCTCGACCATCCCGATATCGACTCGCGCGATCTGTCGTCGCTGGAAACGATCTACTACGGCGCCTCCTCGATCGATCCGAAACGCCTGACGCAGGCGATCGCCCGGTTCGGCCCCATCTTCGCCCAGTACTACGGCCAGTCCGAGGCGCCCATGGTGATCAGCTATCTGGGCAAGGACGAGCACGACGAGGCGCGGCTGACCTCGTGCGGCCGGCCGTCGGCGGCGCTGCGCACCGGGTTGATCGGCACGGACGGACAGCGGGTGGCGCCGGGCGAGGTCGGCGAGATCTGCGTATCCGGGCCACTGCTGGCCGGCGGTTACCTGAACCTGCCGGAGGTCACCGCGGAGACCTTCCGCGACGGCTGGCTGCACACCGGAGATCTCGCGCGCGAGGATCCCGACGGCTTCTGGCATATCGTCGGGCGCAGCAAGGACATGATCGTCACCGGCGGCTTCAACGTCTTTCCCCGGGAGGTGGAGGATGTCATCGCCGCCGACGCCCGCGTCCAGGGCGTTGCCGTCGTCGGTGTCGCCGATCCGCGCTGGGGTGAGGCCGTGACCGCCGCGGTCGTCTTCGATCCGGCCACCGCCGCCGATCCCGACGCGGTGGCCGCGGCGATCGATGACATCCAGCAGGATGTCAAGCGCCGCAAGGGTTCGGTCCAAGCTCCGAAACACGTCATCGTGGTCGATGCGCTGCCGTTGACGGGACTCGGCAAGGTCGACAAGAAGGCCGTTCAGGTCCTCGTCACCGCCGAACTCGATCGGTAGGTAGTCACCCGGCCTTACGAGCGGCCCCCGCGCCCCGGCTCCCCCACGACATCGGCGAGATGTCGTGCGCCGGTGGCGATCTCGGTCGCCTCCGCCATCCCCAACCGGAATTCGTGGTCGGCGGCAGGCGCGGGGCCCTCGTGATGACTGATTCCCGCCGCGCCGATGACGTAGTGCAATGCCGTGTCGCCGATGTGCACGGTCACCGTCCCCGTGGGCACGACGTCGGCGATCGCGCGGCCCAGCGGCAGCGCGAACCAGTGCGCGCGCACCGCGTCGGTGGCGCGACGCTGCCCCAGTAGCGGCGCCCCCCATTCCGAGAGTGCCTGCAGCACAGGCCGAAGCGCCGCGCCGGTGGGTGTGAGCTCGTAGACGGCGGCTGCCGAACGCGACCCCACCCTGCGGTGCGTGAGGATGCCGTCGCGTTCCAGATCCTTCAGCCGGGCCGCCAGTATATCGGTGCTGATGCCCGGAAGGTCGGCGAACAGATCGCTGTATCGCCGTGGCCCCGAGCACAATTCGCGAACCACCAGCAGATTCCAGCGGTCGCCGACGACTTCGAGCGCGCGGCTGACCGGACAGTAGTGGTCATAGGTTCGGCGTGGCACATCCCCACCCTATCCCAGCACTTGGAAAATCCAAGCACAAACTTGGAATAACCAAGTACAGTAGGCGGCCTACACGCCGGAAGGGGATGTTCATGCAGGTCAACCAGTCCAGCAAACTCATGGGGGTCTCGTACGAGATCCGCGGTCCGGTCGCCGAACAGGCCGCGCGACTGGAAGCCGAGGGCCATCACGTCGTCAAACTCAACACCGGCAATCCACTGCCCTTCGGCTTCGAGGCCCCCGCCGAGATCCTGCAGGACATCGTCCGGACGCTGCCGGTCTCGAGCGGCTACTCATCCTCGAAAGGCCTGTTGCCGGCACGGCGCGCGGTGGTCCAGTACTACCAGACCCTCGGGGTCACCGACATCGACGTCGAGGACGTCTTTCTCGGTAACGGCGTCTCCGAACTGATCATGATGGCACTCACCGCGCTCCTGGAGACCGGTGACGAAGTTCTCGTTCCCGCACCGGATTTCCCGCTCTGGACGGCGGCGACAACCCTCAACGGCGGCCGGGCGGTGCACTACATCTGCGACGAGGGCGCCGACTGGTATCCGGACCCGGCCGATATCGCCGCCAAGATCACCGACCGCACCCGCGCCCTCGTGCTCATCAACCCGAACAACCCCACCGGCGCCGTCTACCCGCCCGAGGTACTGCGGCCGATCCTCGACATCGCTCGCCGTCACAACCTGGTCGTCTTCGCCGACGAGATCTACGACAAGATCTACTACGACGGACTCACCCACACCTCGATCGCCGCGCTGGCGCCCGACCTGCTGTGCCTGACCTTTTCGGGATTGTCCAAGTCCTATCGGTGCGCGGGTCTGCGCTCCGGCTGGCTGGTCGTTTCCGGTCCCACCGGCCACGCGGAGAGCTACCTCGAGGGTCTCACCATGCTCGCGGGACTGCGACTGTGCGCGAATGTGCCGGGACAGCAAGCGATTCAGGCCGCATTGGGCGGGCATCAGAGCATCTACGACCTGACGCTGCCGGGCGGGCGCCTGCGCGAACAGCGCGACCGCGCGTGGGAGGCGCTCACCGCGATCCCGGGCATCACCTGCGTGAAACCCAAGGGCGCCCTGTACGCGTTCCCGCGCATCGATCCCCGCGTCTACGCCATTCGCGACGACGAGCAATTCGTCCTTGACCTTCTCCTGCAGGAAAAGCTGCATATCGTGCAGGGCACCGGTTTCAACTGGCCCACACCCGACCATTTCCGGATCACGACCCTGCCGCACGCCGACGAACTCGAATCCATCATCGAGCGCATCGGCCGCTTCTTGTCCACCTACCGGCAATAGCCGCGTTCGATGCCTGGCGGGGGAACCGGCCACCGGCGGCCGGACCGTCCACCACGCCTGACCGGGGCGCCCGACGGTGTACCGCCTCTTTCTCCACTAACCCACCTCCGAACCCCTCCGCCCGGTACCATTTATGGGCGCACAGGGTGTGACCAGCCAGTATCCGGATGCCGTTCGCGAACCGGACGAGTGGCCGTCGCACGGCAGTCCCTATCGACTCTCGGCGGTTCGTGCCAGCAGCGGTTCGTGCGAACTCGAGAGTTTTCAGCAGGCATCGAGGCCGCACCCGACGACCACGAATGGACATGTGCGGGGGCGGCCCCGGACCGGATCGACGACGATCCGATGACTCTCCGTCCGGAGGTGGATGGTGGCCGAGAAATTCGAAGGACATATCGCGCTCGATATCCGTGATTCCGTCGCCGACTGGAAGCCGTTCGCGGAACCGACCGCACCGCGCGGCGCACCCAATGTGCTGTATCTGGTGTGGGACGACATCGGAATCGCCACCTGGGACTGCTACGGCGGGCTGGTGGAGATGCCGAATATGCAGCGAATCGCCGACCGCGGAATCCAATTCACCCAGTTCCACACGACCGCGCTGTGTTCCCCGACTCGCGCCTCCCTGCTCACCGGACGGAATCCGACGTCCGTCGGAATGGCGACCATCGAAGAGTTCACCGACGGCTTCCCGAGTATGAGCGGCCGGATTCCCGACGACACCGCCCTGTGTTCGGAGGTTCTCACCGAACGCGGATGGAACACCTACGCCGTCGGCAAATGGCATATGACGCCGCTCGAGGAGAACAATCTGGCGGCGTCGAAACGTCATTGGCCGCTGGGGCGCGGATTCGAACGGTTCTACGGATTCCTCGGCGGCGAAGCCGACCAGTGGTATCCCAACCTCGTCTACGACAACCACCCGATCACACCGCCGTACTCGCCGGAGGACGGATATCACCTGTCGAAAGACCTGGCGGACAAGTCGATCGAGTTCATCCGCGACGCGAAGGTCATCGCCCCGGACAAACCGTGGTTCATGTACCTGTGCCCGGGATGCGGTCACGCGCCGCATCATGTCCCGCGCGAATGGGCGGACAAATACCGCGGCCGATTCGATATGGGATATGAGAAATACCGCGAGATCGTGCTGGAGAACCAGAAGCGCATGGGGCTGATCCCGGAGGACACCGAACTGTCTCCGATGAACCCGTACGCGGACGCCACGGGAAGCAACGGTGAACCCTGGCCGCTGCAGGACACGGTGCGGGCGTGGGATTCGCTGTCCGAGGACGAGAAACGGCTGTTCCGACGCCAGGCGGAGGTATTCGCCGGTTTCCTGTCCTACACCGATGCGCAGATCGGGCGGCTCCTCGATTATCTGGAGGAGAGCGGACAGCTGGACAATACGATCATCGTCACCTTCTCCGACAACGGCGCCAGCGGTGAGGGCGGTCCGAACGGCTCGGCCAACGAGATGAAATTCTTCAACGGCTATATCGACACGATCGAGGACAGCCTGGCGAAACTCGACGAGCTGGGATCGCCGACCACCTACAACCACTACAGCATCGGGTGGGCGATGGCGTTCAACACCCCGTACAAGCTGTACAAACGCTACGCATCGCACGAGGGCGGCATCGCCGACGCCTGTCTGCTCTCGTGGCCGGCCGGGATCGCCGCCCGCGGCGAACTTCGCCACCAGTACCTCAACGTCTGCGATGTCACCCCGACGATCTACGAATTACTAGGCATCACGCCCCCGGAGACGGTGAAGAACGTGGCGCAGCGCCCACTGGAAGGCGTCAGCTTCCGGGCCCTGCTCGACGACCCGGACGCCGACACCGGCAAGCACACGCAGTTCTATTCGATGCTGGGCACACGCGGCATCTGGCACCGGGGATGGTTCGCCGACACCGTGCACGCGGCGTGCCCGTCGGGCTGGGGACATTTCGACAGCGACCGCTGGGAGCTGTTCCACATCGAGGAAGACCGCAGCCAGATGCACGATCTGGCCGGCGATCGGCCCGAGAAGCTGGAGGAATTGCAGGCGCTGTGGTTCGCCGAGGCCGAGAAGTACAACGGCCTGCCGCTCTACGACCTCGACATCGTCTCGGTGATGCTGCGCGACCGGCCGACATATGCCAAGACCCGCGACACCGCCGTCTACTATCCCGGCATCGCCGAGGTGGGGCCGGGCGCCGCCTTGGAGATCCGCGGCCGATCCTTCGCGCTGCTCGCCGAGACGACGATCACGAGTCCCGACGCCGAGGGCGTGCTGTTCGCCCACGGCGGGCGACTCGGCGGGCACACGCTGTTCTTGCAGGACTGCCACCTGTACTACGTCTACAACTTCCTCGGCGAGGAGGAACAGGTGATGGTCTCCGACCGGCCGGTACCGCTGGGCGACCACATCCTGGGCATGCGTTACGAACGGAAAGGCACGCGGCCGGACAAGTTCACCCCGACCGGGGAGGCGGTCCTCTACATCGACGAGAATCCGGTGGGTTCGCTCGACGATATGCGGACCCAGCCGACCGTGTTCTCCGGCGTCGGCGAGGGTGTCCGGGTCGGTCGCGACGGCGGCCAGTCGGTATCCCCGCGCTACCACGCGCCCTTCCCCTTCACCGGCGGAGTCATGCACCAGGTCGTCGAGGATGTCAGTGGTAAACCGTATCTCGACCTTGAAATGGCCGCCGCCGCAGCCTTTTCGCGGGATTGATGGTGGTGCCGTGGCAACCCCCGCGCGCACGATAGCTGCACCAGTGCCCACGGGATCGCCGCGGCACCACTATCCTCGAACCATGTGTTCTCCCAGTGCCACGCTGACGGTGTGGGCGGGCTCGTGGCTGGCGGGCCGCAGCGCGCCCGACGACGTGCTGGACGCGTTGCGCGCCTGGTCGCCGCAGCACAGTGTCGCCGCCGGTGACCCGCTGACCGGCGGACGGACGGGACTGCCGTGGCCGTCGGCCGAGCCGCTGGAGGCCGGCACCGGAATCATGGTCCTGCTCAAGGTCATTCGCGAGGCTATGGCCGATCCGGGTGCGCAGATGCGGCTGGTACTGCCGGTGCCGGGCGATGCGCGCGGATTGCCGGTGGGCACCGAATTCGCCACGGCGGCAATGGATGCCGAGGAGGGCGTGATCGCCGGCGTACCCGGCGGCGAGGGTGTGGCGCTGGTGCCGCAGTGGACCGACGAGGAATCGTTGCAGTGGACCGTATTCCACACCCCGGTTCCGGTGCCCGCACCGGATATGGCGCTCGGCGAGGCCGAGTACGCGATGCGGGAGGCGGTACGCGAGGCCGCGGAGGCGCTGATGCGGTTACACACCACCGCGGTCGGCGGTGACGACGATCCGCGGGAGTTGATCGAGGCCGAACTGGCCGCCTGCTCGCGCCACATCTATCCGGACTCGGCGCCGCTGCGGGCCCGCCGCATCCTCGATTCGGCCGACCATGTGGCCGCGATCCTCACCGTGGCCCAGCAGACGGCCCCCTCCTCCCCCAGTTCGGCCAGCGCCGTGCAGGCCCAGGAGACGCTGCTGCGACCGCTGTGGAACGCCCTGCGCGCCGCCCGCCTGTCCGCGGTGAACGCGGCGGCCGGTCCGCGCTAGGTCGCGGCCTCGCCCGCAGGCGGCTCGGGCAGATTCAGTTCGTAGTCGTTGTAGCGCCCGCACACTCGCATGCCGATCCGGGACAGTGCCGCGCGCAGCGCCTCGTCGTCGAATTCGAATACCCGCAGCATGGTGATGTCGGGCATCACGGCGCGCAGTTCGGCTACCACCGCACCGAAGGCGGCGGTCAGCAGATCGGCGTCGGCCTCGCGATGGGCGAAACCCTCCTCGGCGCTGATGTAGGCCTCGGCGCCCCCGGCGAAGGTCGTGATCGTGGTGATCGGTTCCGTCGCCGACCGGGCCGAGAGCACGGTGGTGAGCAGCACCCGCCCCGGCGGGTCGGCCGATTCGGCGAGGGTGTGCACCAGCCGCCGCAGCGGCGCACTGGTGTCCGGGACGGGAGGCCGGGTGAGGTCCAGCTCCCACAGCCGCGCGTATTCGTCGACCCGCCGCGCACCCAGTTCGACCGCGGCCCGGCCGGACGGCCCGATATCGGTGCCCTGCCAGCGCAACACCCGGTATCCGGCGGCGGTGGCCCGGCGCACGGCCTCGGCGGTCAGCCGGCAGACCATCTCGGTTTCGTCCGCCTGCGGTTCGGACTCGTCGGCACGGCCCAGATACAGCGAGTGCACGAGGCGCTGCGCGGACACCGCCTGCACCCACGCCTCCCCCAGGCCGGCATCGCGCAACTCCGCCCAGCCCAGCAGCTCACCGCCGCCGCGGGCCGCGATCACGCCCAGCAGATCGGCGGTGCCGTCGGCGACGGAGATATCTTCGAGCAGGGGCAACCCGGTGCGGCCCGCCAATTCGGCGGCCAGCCGCAAACCCGTTCCCGGATGCTGGTCCCACTCCAGCGCGATGTCCACCTCCGCACAATAGCGGTGAATTAGCTGATCGCAGCCAGTTACCGCGCGAAACGTCGGCGACCGGCCCGACGAGCTCAGTGCTTGCGCACCACCGTCTCCCCCTCGGCCGGTTTCCAGATCACCACATCCATATGCCCGCCGCCCACCTCGACCGCCGAAGCGCCGGTGATATCAGCGGCGAAGAACGGATCCAGGCGCTGTCCGCGCAGGTCGAAACCCGTATCGGCGTACAGCGATTCGGCCCACCTGCGCTGCAGCTCGGCATCGGCCACCTCACGCACCACGCCCCACAGCTTGGCATCCCCGTCGCCGACCTGCGGGTCGACCGTGGCGGTGTGCAGGCAGAAGCGCGGGTCCCGGCGCAGATCCGCGAATTTACGGGTGCCCGGCATGCCCACCAGCCACAACTGCCCCTCGAACAGGCGTGGTTCCAGCGGGCTGATCCGTGGATAACCGTCGCGGCGAGTCGTCGCCAGCAAGCACAGATGGCCGGCCGCCACGTGGCGGCGCACAAAGATCCCGGCGATACGCGGGGCGGCACCGGCGAATTCGCTCCACCTCGTCATAGTCGTACGGTAGAACTTTCGGCGGGCACGTCATACAACATCGAGGTCGTCATGAAGATTTCTCCGCGCCGGGCGGCGGGCGCCGTCGCCGCCGCGTTCGCCTGCGCCCTGGTTTCGCCGACCGGGGCGCACGCCGTGGTCGGCGGTGCCCCGGTCGACGCCGCCGACTATCCGTGGCTGGCGGCCATCGGCTCGCCCGTCTACGCGACGCGGCCGGGCGGGCAGTTCTGCGCCGGCGCACTGATCGCCCCCGACCGGGTACTCACGGCCGCCCATTGCGGGGCCTTGGCCCGCACACTGCCGGGAACGACGGTGACCTTCGGCCGCACCGATGTCGCCGGGCACGGCGGCGTCACCATCGGAATCGCCGACGTCCGCATCGACCCGGATTTCCGGGTGTCGCTGTTCGGCACCGATCTGAGCTATCACCACGCGGTCGCCGTGCTGGTCCTGAGCGCACCGGTCGCCCTGCCGACCGTGGCTGTGGGGGCGCCACACGGGGATACGGCGACGGTGGTCGGCTGGGGCGCCACCTCCGAGGACGACCAGTCCAACACCGTGCTGCGGGCGGCGACGGTACCGCTGGTGCCCGATGCGGCCTGCGCGGTCGCCTACGCCGCCGAATTCGATCCGGCCGAGGCGGTGTGCGCGGGCTCCTCCGCCGCCGACACCGCTGAATTCGACAGCGGCGGACCGCTATTGGTGGACGGCAAGGTCGCCGGCATCACCTCCTGGGGTAAGGGTGCGGCCGAACCCGGATTCCCCGGTGTGTACGCGCGGGTGCCCGCACTCGACTTCTGATCAGATCACCGCGTTCGGAGTCATCGCACCCGGACCGGCTGGGCGGGCGCGACCGGGCGGAACGAATCCGGATCGGCGGCCTCCCAGTCGGCGCGCCAGCTCGCCGGCGGATGAACGAGCAACTCCCCGGGCGCGAGCCATTCGTAGAGTTCGGCGTACGACCGGATCTCGTTGGCCGCCACCTTCTTCCGCAGCATGTGGGTATCGAGTTCGGCGGGGTCGTGCACGCCCATCGAGGCCATCATCTGCATCGCCTGGCGCACCGTGGCCTCCTGATACCGCTGCACCCGCTCGGCCTTGTCGGCGACGTCGAGGGCGCGGGCACGCCGCGGATCCTGCGTCGCGACGCCGACCGGGCACTGATTGGTGTGACAGCGCTGGGACTGGATGCATCCGACCGCCATCATCATCGCCCGGGCGGCATTGGTGAAGTCCGCGCCCTGCACCATGCGCTTGACGATATCGGTGCCGGTGGCCACCTTTCCGCTGGCTCCCAATCGGATCCGATCCCGCAGGCCCGTTCCGACGAGTGCGTTGTGCACCGTCATCAGCCCGTCGGTCAGCGGGAGGCCCACGTGGTCCTCGTATTCCAGCGGTGCGGCCGCCGTACCGCCCTCGGCACCGTCGACGACGATGAAATCGGGTGCGGTCCCCTCGGCGATCATCGCCTTGCAGATCGCCAGGACGTCCGTGCGGGACCCGACGCACAATTTGAACCCGACGGGCTTGCCGCCGGACAACTCGCGCAGCCGGACGAGAAAGCGGATCAATTCGCGCGGGGTGTGGAATTCCGAATGCGACGGCGGGCTGACGCATTTCTCGTGTGCGGGCACCCCGCGATAGCGGGCGATCTCCTCGCTCACCTTCGCGGCCGGCAGAACTCCGCCGAGTCCGGGTTTCGCGCCCTGACTCAACTTCACCGAGATCGCCTTCACCTGGTCGTAGCCGGCCTTCTCGGCGAACTGTTCCGGATCGAAACGACCGTCGCGGGTGCGGGTGCCGAAGTAGGCCGAACCGATCTCCCACACCAGATCCGCGCCGCCCTCCAGATGGAACGGCGTCAGCCCGCCCTCCCCGGTGTCGTGCGCGAAACCGCCGCGGGCGGCGCCGATGTTCAACGCGCGCAGCGCATTCCCCGACAGCGCGCCGAAACTCATCGCCGAGACGTTCAGCAGCGACATGGCATAGGGCTGCCGGCAGTCCGGGCCGCCGACCAGCACGCGCGGCGGCCGCTCGGGTTCCGGGAGCGCGGCCACCGAATGGACGAGGAATTCGTAGCCGACGGCTTCGATATCGCGCTCGGTTCCGTAGGACAGTTCGCCGTGAATTCCCTTGGCGCGCTCGTAGATCATCGTCCGCACGTCGCGGTCGAAGGGGCGGCCGTCGAAATTCCGCTCGATGAAATACTGCTGCAGTTCGGGCCGGATACTTTCCAGCAGATAGCGCATATGCCCCAGCAACGGATAGTTGCGCAGGATCGAATGCCGGCGCTGCACCAGATCGTAGGCGCCGACGAGAACGAGCAATCCCGCGCCGACGGCGAGGATCCACCAGGCCCACGAACCGATCGCCGCGATGACGCCCAGGACGACCACCGCCACCGTGAGCAGACCGAAGAGGAAGAATCGCGTCATCGCCCCACCGTCACCTTTCGCACAGGGGTCCTCGCCACCGAGCACGACACCGCGGGACTCCGGCCCGCGCACACCCTACCGTTCATACCCGGGGGCATACCCGCTCGGCGGCGGTTACTTTCGGCGGCGCACCGGTTCACAGCATCCGGGTGCGCAGATCGCCCCGTTGCGGGTGCAGCCGTATCCGGGAACCGTGCCCGAGCGCCGGGGTTCGTCCCCGTCGAGATGCTCGCCGACCAGTTCGGCGACCATCCGGGCGAAGCGCGGATCCGGGCCGGGAGTGGCGGCGCGGGCGAAGGCCATACCCAGTTCGGCGGCCTTCTCGGCGGCCTCGTTGTCCAGGTCCCAGACGACCTCGAGGTGGTCGGAGACGAAGCCGACCGGGCAGACCACGACGGCCTCGACGCCCTTGCCGGACAACGCTTCCAGATGGTCGACGATATCGGGATCCAGCCACGGCACCTGCGGCGGTCCCGAACGCGACTGCCACACCACGTCGAAATCGTCGAAACCAGTTGCCGCGGCACACAATCGGGCGGCATCGGCGACCTGGCGGCTGTAGAGGTGACCGCCGTCGGCGGGCGGTCCGGCCGCGACGTCGGCGGCGACCGGAATCGAATGGGCGGTGAACACCAGCCGGGCGCGGTCGCGCGAGTCGGCCGGAAGTTCGCGCACCGCCGCGCGTATCGCGTCGGCGAAGGAGTCGATCAGCAGCGGATGATCGAAGTACTGCCGCAGTTTGGTCAGTTCCGGCGCACCCTCGACCGCGGCGCGGGCACGCTCGATGTCCTCGTCGTACTGGCGGCACCCCGAATATCCGCCCCACGCCGAGGTCGGGAACACCAGGGCGTGGCCGATGCCGTCGGCGCGCATGGTGGCGACCGTTTCCTCGATCATCGGATGCCAGTTGCGATTACCGAAGTACACCGGCAGATCCACTGCACGCGCGGCGAATTCGGCCTCGATCGCGGCGATCAGGTCGCGGTTGAGCGCATTGATCGGCGAGACGCCACCGAAGTGGAAATAGTGCTGGGCCACCTCGTCGAGGCGTTCGCGCGGCACGCCCCGGCCCCGGGTGACGTTCTCCAGGAACGGCATCACGTCCTCGGGGCGTTCGGGACCGCCGAAGGACAGCAGGAGCAGTGCGTCGACGGTCCCGGTCACGGCTGATTACCTCCGGGCTCTCAGTTGGCCGACCAGTTCTCGGGGAACCAGGTGTTGTGGCTGGCGCCGCCGTCGACGTAGATGATCGAACCGGTGGTGCCGGGCAGCCAGTCCGACAGCAGGGTGACGATCGACTTGGCGACCACGGTCGGGTCGTCGACGTCCCAGCCGATCGGCGAGGCGCCGTCCCAGTAGGTGTTGAGCATGTTCAGCTGCTTGGCGTCGTCGGTGGCCGTGCCCGCGATCGCCTTCGCGGCGAGGGTCTTAATCGGGCCCGCGGCGACCAGGTTGGAACGAACACGCTTGGCCTCGCCCACCTCTCGCGCCACATAGCGGTTCACCGACTCCAGGGCGGCCTTGGCCACACCCATCCAGTTGTAGAAGGGCATCGCGGTGCGCGGATCGAAGTCCATGCCCACGATCGAGCCGCCCTCGTTCATCGCGGGCAGCACCGCGCGCGCCAGCGAGGCGTAGCTCCACGCGGAGATCTCGAAGGCCTTGGCGGCGTCGGCGCCCGGGCCGTCGAGGAACGGCAGCGCGTCGGGGCCCATCAGGGTGCGCGGGGCGAAGGCGATGGAGTGCAGCACGCCGTCGATGCCCTCGGGCGCGAGCTCGCGCACCTTGTCGGCGAGACCGGCGAGGTCGTCCTCGTTGGTGACGTCGAGGCCGATCGCGGGTGCGATTTCCTGCGGCAGGCGCTTGGCGATGCGGTCGATCAGGCGCAGCCGCTCGGGGATACCGGTGATGATCACCTTCGCGCCCTGCTCCTGCGCCACCTTGGCGGCATGGAAGGCGATCGACGAATCGGTGATGATGCCGGTGATCAGGACGGTTTTACCGTCCAGGATTCCGCTCATGGGTGGTGAATTCTCCTCGGGAAACTCGGATGGGAAGTCGGCGGGGGCTCGGTAGCCGGTTGCTCAGTGGCCCATGCCCATGCCGCCGTCGACCGGCAGGATCGCACCGGTGATGTAGGACGCGTCGTCGGAGGCCAGGAAGCTGATCGCCGCGGCGACCTCTTCCGGCTGGCCGATGCGGGCCGCGGGAATGACCTTCAGCGCCATCTCGCGCATGTCCGCGGTCATCTCTTCCCGGGTCATATCGGTGTCGATGAAGCCGGGCGCCACCACGTTGGCGGTGATGTTGCGTGAGCCGATCTCGCGGGTGATCGCGCGGGCCATGCCGACCAGACCGGCCTTGGCCGCCGCGTAGTTCACCTGGCCGGGGCCACCCATCTGCCCCACAACCGAGCCGAGGAAGATGATGCGGCCGAAGCGGGCCCGCAGCATCGCCCGGTTGGCGCGCTTGGCGCAGCGCCACGCGCCGGTGAGGTTGGCGTCGATGACGCGGGTGAACTGCTCCTCGCTCATCCGCATGAGCAGGGTGTTGTCGACGATGCCGGCGTTGGCCACCAGTACCTCGACCGGACCGTGCTTGGCCTCGATCTCACTGAAGGCCGCATCGATCGAATCCGCGTCCGTCACATCGCATTTCACGCCCAGAAGACCTTCCGGCGCGCCCGATCCGCGATGGGTGACGGCAACCTTGTGCCCGTCGGCGGCCAGCCGCTGGGCCACCGCGAGACCGATACCGCGGTTGCCACCGGTCACCAGGACCGATCGGGAAGTGAAGTTCGACATGAATGTCAACCTATCTGTTCGAGTTCGACTGTCGTGGCCGGGTTGCGCGGTACCCGTTATGGCAGGCGTTGACGATAGACCAAACCGCTCACCACACCCGCAGCGGTCAGCAGCAGACCCAGGAGCAGCCACGGCCGGCTGGCATCACCCATCTGCATCTCGTAGCCGATCTGCTTGTCCAGGGTGTCGTAGACGGCGCTGAGTTCTTCCAGCGTGGAGGCGGTGTAGAAGTCGCCGCCGGAGATCTTGGCGATCTCGCGCAAGGAGTCGTCGTCGACCGGAACCCGGACGCGCTGCGACCCTTTGCCGTCCTGATCCGGAATCTCGACCGAACCCCAGGTGGTGCCGAAGGAGATGGTCGACACCGGGATGCTCTTCTGCTTGGCGACCCGGGCGGCGACGAAGCCGTGGCGGGGGTTGTCGACGTCCTTGTCGTCGGGCACGGTCTGCTTGCCGTCGGACATCAGCACGATGCGTGCCGGGGGCGGCGTCTGCGCCCCGCCCAGCACCGAGGCGAGCGTGTCGATGGCCTGCAGGGCGCTGAAGATGCCCTCACCGGTGGCGGTCCGTTCGGCGAGCTTCATATTGTTGATCGCCGCCTTCATCGCCTCCCGGTTGGTCGTCGGTGAGACCTGCACCGATGCGGTACCGGCGAAGGTCACCAAGCCCAAATTGATCCCCGGGGTGAGACCGTCCACGAAATCGGTCGCGGCCTTCTTCGCGACCTGGATCCGGGACGGCGGCACGTCGGTGGCCTCCATCGACAACGACACGTCGATCACCAGCATGACCGTGGCCCGGTTGCGCGGCACCTTCTCGGCCGCCTGCGGACCCGCCGCGGCGACCGTCAGCAGAGCCAGGCCCACCAGCATCAGCGCCACCGGCGCGTGCCGCCAGTTGCTGGGACGCTTGGGCGCCACTCTTTCGAGGGTCTCCATATTGGAGAACCGCAGCATGTGGCGTTTGCGCCGCCGCTGGACCAGCACGTAGAGCAGCGCGATCGCGGCGACGACGATGAGGAATGCCAGCCAGATCGCGGACGTGAAATGCGAAATACTCACTGTCGGGGCACCCGCCCGGTCGGGGCGCCGAAGGTGTGGCGCCGAGTGGACACGAAACGGACCACGTCGGCGATCCAGTCACGATCGGTGCGCAGCGTCATCACGGGCGCGCCGCAACTACGCAACGCCGCCTCGACCTGTTCGCGATGCTGCTGGGCAGCACGGCCGAAATCGGCGCGCAGGGTGGGAGTGACGGTGAATTCGCGGGTGCGGCCGGTTTCGGGATCGTGGAGCACCACGTCACCGACATCGGGCAGATCCAGATCCAGCGGATCGAGGATCTCCACACCGAGCAGATCGTGACGGCCTGAGATCGCGCGCAGCGAACGCTGCCAGTCGATCTCGCCGAGGAAGTCCGAAATGACAACGGCCAGACCGCGTTTGCGTTGCGGCCGGCGCAGCGATTCGATGGCGCCGCGCAGATCGCCGCGCACGCCGTCGCTCGCATGGGGGGTGGTCGCGATGCTGCGCAGCAGCGACTGGGCGTGCACCCGGCCGGTGCGGGCCGGAATCCGGTACAGCCGTTCGCCGTTGGCGACGACCGCGCCGACCCGGTTGCCGCCGCCGCTGGTCAGATGCGTCACCGCGGCAGCCGCCGCGACCACCAGATCACGCTTCTGGCACAGCGCGGTGCCGAAGTCCAGACTGGCCGACAGGTCGACCACCAGCCAGGTCTCGAGCTCCCGGTCGGCGATCATCTGCCGCACGTGCGGATGGGTGGTGCGGGCGGTGACCGACCAATCCATCTGGCGCACATCGTCACCCGGCTGATACATCCGCGCGTCCCCGGGTTCGGACCCGGGGCCGGGGATCAGGCCGAGATGATCGCCGTGCAGCACGCCGTCGAGGCGGCGGCGCACCGTCAGCTCCAGAGTTTTCAGCGCGGCCGACAATCGCGGATCGCGCAGATCTCCGGACCGGAACGACGGCGGGGCGCTGTCGGGATGAGCGGGGACGTGAGCTGAGTTCGTCACTGGCGCAACCGAATCCGATGCCCCGCTCACTGGCGCTGCGGCTGCCCGGCGCCCTGACCGTTCTGCGGCTGACCGGCCGGATGCGGGGCGATGGGCTGCGGCGCGGCAGCCTGCGGACCCGGAGCCGGCATCGGCGCGGGACCGCCCTGGGCGGGTGCGTTGGCCTGGGTGGCGACCTGCGGCAGGCCGACCGTCTGCAGCACCCGGCGGATCACGTCGTCGGGGCTGACCTCGTCGGCGAGGGCGTCGTAGGACAGCACGAGACGATGGCGCAGCACATCCGGAACGACCTCGACGACGTCCTGCGGCACCACGTAATCGCGGCCGCGGATCAGCGCGACCGCGCGGGCGGCGGCGATGATGCCGAGGCTGGCACGCGGCGAGGCGCCGTAGGCGATCCATCCCGCGACGTCGTCCAGCCCGAATTCGGCCGGCTTGCGGGTCGCGGCGATGACGCGCACGACGTAGTCGACCAGCGCGTGGTGGACGAAGGTGTTGGCGGCCAGTTTCTGCAGCCGGATCAGTTCGGCCGGCTCGAGGATCCGCTTGGGCTCCGGCGGGGTCACACCCATCCGGTAGATGATCTCGCGCTCCTCCTCGACCGTCGGATAGTCGACGACGACCTTGAACAGGAAGCGGTCGCGCTGCGCCTCGGGCAGCGGGTACACGCCCTCGCTCTCGATCGGGTTCTGGGTCGCCATGACCAGGAACGGATCGGGCATCGGGTAGGTCTTGCCGCCGATCGACACGTGCCGCTCGGCCATGACCTCGAGCAGTGCCGACTGCACCTTCGCGGGCGCGCGGTTGATCTCGTCGGCGAGGACGAAGTTGGCGACGACCGGGCCGAGTTCGGTATCGAATTCCTCGCGGCCCTGCCGGTAGATGCGGGTACCGATCAGGTCGGTGGGCACCAGGTCGGGGGTGAACTGCACGCGCGAGAAGCTGCCGCCGACCACCTTCGCGAAGGTCTCCACCGCCAGCGTCTTGGCGATACCGGGCACACCCTCGAGCAGCACGTGCCCGCGAGCCAGAACGCCGACGAGCAGCCGCTCGACCAACCGGTCCTGACCGACGATGACCCGTTTGACTTCGTAGATCGCCTTCTCCAGGGTCGCGACGTCACGCTCCAAAGTGCCCGAGGCGGCCTCCGCCTGCTTCACCGCACTCCCAGCGCTCACATCGTCCGTCGAAGTCACCAAACTCCCCGCTTTCGCTTCGGTCTCCATGCGTGCCGCCCCAACTATTCCAGGTATCGAGCAAGATTGCCGCAACTGGGCTCGCACAATGTCGCGGGCCAGGCCTTCCGGGCGGATCGGAAGGCACTCGACGGTGTCCGGAATGCGCTGATTCCGAATTGCCGTGTCGCGGCGGGTGGCCGCGGCGGGATCAGCCCACCGCGGCCAGATATTCGGCGTAGAACAGCGCCAGCCCCACCGCGGCCGCGATGCCCGCGAGCAGCCAGAATCGGATGATCACCGTGGTTTCGGGCCAGCCGCCGAGTTCGAAATGGTGGTGGAACGGCGCCATCTTGAACAACCGGTTGCGGGTGGTGCGGAAAACCGCGATCTGCAACGCCACGGACAGAATTTCGGCGAAGAACAACGCGCCCACGACCACCATCAGCAATTCGGTGCGGGTGGTGATCGAGATTCCGGCCAGCAGCCCGCCCAGGGCCAGCGACCCGGTATCGCCCATGAAGATCTTGGCCGGATTGGCATTCCACCACAGGAATCCGATGCAGGCGGCGCCACCGGCCGCGCACACCACGGCCAGGTCGAGCGGGTCACGCACGCTGTAGCAGCCCGGAAGCGCGTGGGCGGCACAGGAATTGGTGTACTGCCAGAAGGTGACGATGACGTAGGCGCCCAGCGCGAAACCCATCGATCCCGCGGCCAGGCCGTCCAGCCCGTCGGTGATGTTCACGGCGTTGGACCAGGCGACCACCACGAAGCAGACCGCCAGCAGGAAGACCACCAGCGGGAAGGCCACCGTGGGCCAGTCCCGCACATACGACACCTGCCGGCTGGCCGGGGTCAGCCCGGTGCTGCCGGGAAAGCGCAGCGCCAGGATTCCGAAGATCACGGCCGAGCCGATCTGCCCGATGTACTTGCCCGTCGCGGTCAGACCCAGATTGCGATGCTTGCGGATCTTGATGAAGTCGTCGAGGAAGCCGACGAAGCCCAGCGCGGTGGCCAGGCCGAGCACCAGCAGCCCGGACGCCGACGGCCCGTCGGCGTCGTAGCGCAGGCCGATCAGGTGCGAACCCAGATAACCGGCCCACAACCCCGCCACGATGGCGATGCCGCCCATGGTGGGCGTGCCCCGTTTGGCCTGGTGACTCTGCGGTCCCTCGACGCGGATCTGCTGGCCGAGATTCCGGCGTGCGAACAACCTGATCAGCAACGGCGTCACGGTGATCGAGACCGCGAGTGCGATCGCCGCCGAGAACAGGATCTGCCTCATCAATACCCCAACTACTGCCGAACTCTCGGCTCGTGCCGAACGGACCGGCACGATATGTGCCGATTCGCATGGTAGCCAAGATCATTCGGAGGTGCGTCAGGTGATCAGGCGAATCGCGTACGGCATGATGCCGCCCTCGCGCACCGGCGAAATCTTCACGACGTCACCGGATTCGGGCGCCTCGATCATCTTGCCGTCGCCCAGGTACAGCGCGACGTGCTCGCTGCCGTTGGCCCCCCAGAACAGCATGTCGCCACGCTCGCGCTGGGCGACCTTGACCCGGGTGCCCATCGTGTACTGGTAGCCGCTGTAGTGCGGCAGGGAGATGCCGACACCGGCGAAGGCGTAGATCATCAGGCCCGAGCAGTCGAAGCCCACCTTGTTGTAGTCGCCGTAGGAATCGGCCACGCCGCCGTCGTGGATGCCCTTGGTGGGCCCGTCCTCGTCGCCGCCGCCCCAGGCGTAGGTGACGCCGAGTTGCGACATCGCGCGGTCGACGACCGTCTCGATCAGTTCGGAGCGGCTGCCGCTGGGCCGGCTGGGGGTCGACATCGACCGGCGCGGCGGCGGTGCGTTGTCCAGCTGGGTGTGCGGCCGCTTGCCCGCGCCGAGTTCGGCGGCGCGGTCCTGCGCCGCCTGATCGGCGGCG